>CAIUDS010000286.1 GCA_903897985.1 uncultured delta proteobacterium | reverse complement strand
GGACACCCTTAAGGCCTACGCGATCGCGGTCAAGGAAGGCGTGGACTTTATCGAGACCGACCCGCGGCTGACCCGGGATGGCGTTTTTGTGGCGCTGCATGATGCGGACCCGGAGCGCATGACCGGGCACAAGGGCGAGATCGCGAAGATGTCGCTGGCGGAAATCAAGGGGGTCAAGACCCTTCATGGCGAGCAGATCCCGACGCTGGCCGAGGTGTTGGAGTTGGCCAAATCGAGCGGGGTCGGCGTTTATCTGGACACCAAGGAAAAAGATACAGCGTCGCTTAATAAATTGGTGGAGCAAGTGCTCGCCGCGGGCATGACGGACAAGGTGATCCTGGGCCTGTGGACCCTCGAGCAACTTAAATGGGTGCAGGCCCATCATCCGGAACTCGCCACCTGCATCTCCTGGCCCGCGCCCTCGCCCAGCCTCGCGCATTTGCAAAAGCTCGGCGCCGACTGGATCGGCACGCTCGTTCCGCTCGCAACCAAGAGCATGATCAAAAAGGCCCATGCGCTGGGGCTCAAGGTGGTCACGCTCGAGATAGACGATTTGAAGACCCTGCAGGAAAAAAAGGATTTGGGCATTGACGCCCTGCAGACGGACAACCCCAAACTCTTGGCGGAGCTCCGGTAACAAATGGAATGGGGTCAGATCGTCACATAGCACTTAAGCAGATGAGCAATAAATATAATGAAAATGTTATTAAAGGTTATTATGTTCCATGTGGAGACCTGACCCCATGACCATGAAGAAGAAAAGGATCGCCTTGATCGGCTATCGCGGCTCGGGCAAGAGCACCGTGGCGAAGCTGCTGGCGAAGCGGCTGGGCTGGGAATTGCTGGAACTGGACCGGCTGATTGACGAGCAGGCCGGGGCGAAGATCCCGGAGATTGTGGCCAAGTTTGGCTGGGAAAAATTCCGCGAGCTCGAGACCGGACTTCTGGCCGAGTGTTTGAAAAAAGAACCGGCGGTGCTCGATTTGGGCGGGGGCGTGGTGGAGAAGGAAGCGAACCGGAAGCTGATCTCGGAAAATACCGCCGTGGTCTGGCTTCAGGCCCGGCCGGAGGTGTTGATGGACCGGATTCAGGGCTACGCGCACCGGCCCAGCCTGACCGGGAAGAGCATTGTGGACGAGGTTCCGGAGGTGCTGGCGCGGCGGACCCCGCTTTATGAATCGCTGGCGCAGCTTACGGTGGACACGGAAACGAACAGCCCGGAAGCGGCGGTGGACCTGATCGTCAAATCCCTGGGCCTGGGCAAATAAGCAATCCGATGCACGAGGTAAAGACCAAATCGTTGTTAAACGGAAGGGTGACCGGCTTGAGCGTCCGCTGGGACAATGGCCAGTTCACCTTGATCGTCACCGACCGGGGCATCCTCGCCTGCGGAATCTTCGACCCGGAAATCCTCGAGCATTTCAAGATGGCCGGCGCGCTCTGCCGGGGGACTCCAGAGTCCCCCCTTAAGGAACCGGAAGATCTGCTCACGGCGAAAGTCGCCGAGGTTTCGTCAAAGGCGGCCCGGCTCGGCATCAAGAAGGGCATGACCGGAAGCCGGGCGCTGGAGATTTTAGCCCGGAACAAGAAGACAAAATTATGAATTATGAACAGTACTGTCCGGGGAAAATTTGGGGTATTTTGAGCGCGTAGCGCTCTTTGGAGTGCGAAGGCTTCGGCCTTCGCTCTGGGTTCGGGCTTCAAGAGCAGAGGCTATGACTCGTGAGCATCGTTTTCCCTGGATTTCCCGATAGTTACGCCCGATCTGCGCCGAGTTATAAAAGCGGCGGCCCAAGCTGCCGCACTCCAAAGCGCCTTCGGCGCGAAATCGCTAACCTGCAAAGATCATCGCCATCTTCTCTTCTGCTGTCCGGTGAATGAATTCGCAATTTCATGTCCAACAATTCGCTTTTGGACCAGGCCAACCCCTTTCCCCCTGCAAAATCAGCCTCTCCCTTGCCTTGCAAAAAAGAAAATGGATTTTTCCCCGGACACTACTGATCTGAAATCTGAGATTGGCGATGATTTTTTATTGCCTTGCCGCCTCCTCCCCGTAGAACTCGGTGAGGAGCGATTGCACGGTCGGCATGACGGTGGCGCACAGGCATTGGCCGGGCCGGTTCCGCTTGGGGCAGGCCAGCCGCTCGCACTCCCACCGCGCCGCGGCCTCGACATACTCGCATCCCGGACGGCTCGAACATTTCTCGCACACCATGCCCCCACACGACTTTCCGCTTGGACGCATTAACATGGCCCACCCCCTTTGAGATCGCCCTTGATCCCCATATCTTTGCGACGCATCCTTGGTCTTGAACGGTTCATCTCTTCCTGGATTTGAGGATAGCATGAGGTGATGACAGCTCCGGTCAATGCGCCAATAAATAAACCAGAGGCAAGAAATTTTTGGCCATCCCGCCCCCGATCTGGTCGAGGGCATGCTTTCGCGGGAACATGGATTGTTGTCGCCCGAATCCAGGGATAAAAGCGATACACGCAGCAGCGGCGGCACCTCTCCGCGCCCGCCGGAATCCGCCACTTGCCATTTCGTTTAAACGCTTTCAGTGAACCACGCCAAACCCACCGGTAGATTGTATCCAGACAAATTCCGGTTTCGCGGCAAAGCTCAATCGGTCCGACATAATCTTTCATTTTTTCACCCCTAAGGATCAAGTTAAGTCCGGGTGGATGTGCTGTCAAATAATAACAAGAAGCCAGCAAGCCTACGCTAGATGCGGACTTGCGGGCTTTTCAAGGAATGTTTTTGCTTATTTTTGAGAAGCGCAAAAAAGGGCTGGACAAATTAAAGGCGGTTTTATTTGTCTGTTTTGGTTTGCCTTTTTAAAGGCATTCCCCACCGGGCCTTAATATCCCATTCCGCCTTGGCATCGTGAATAACTAAACCCTTGAGGACGGTTTTGCCCCCGTGCTTAAGCTCAATCATCTCTTTTTCAATTTCCCGGTCAACAAGAATGGGTATCATAGACGGGTTGGCAGGGGCATTCCCATAAGCATATTTCCCGAAAATTTTTATATGCCTTCTTTCGGCATATTCAATCATACGCTCAACCGATTTGACGCCTGTGATTTTGGATGCATATTTTTTTCCAAATGTTGCCTCAACCTTCTCCCGGATTTTTTTCCAGTTTTTCGGTAGTAGCCTGGCGTTATCAGGCCTTCTTGGTATTTCCTTCCGAAGAAAGGTTTTTCGCTTTTCATCCCAGGGGCGGTCATATTGACCTGAACCGGGTTTGGTCAATTGCCACACAAAAAAATTTACCTCTCGCCTTTGCTGGTTCTGGTGCTCACTCTTGCATCCCGGCGGTAAAAGAGCCTCAATCTGCTCTCTCAATAGCTCAATCACCGGATCAAACCATTTGAGCGTTTGATAACTTTGCCCGCTCCTTCCCACCTGAAGGCAAAGAATAATCACCGGATCGGCCTGTCCGCCAAAAGAAATTGTCCTAAGAAAAAACCCGTTAATGGACAGGCAGGCATTTTCCAGTTCAATCGAGCGGAGTTTTTCATTCAGGGAATCTTCAAAACTGGCTGGAGAAGTGTCCAGTTTTTTCGCGACTGGCTGCGCTGATTTACTGGACTGAGTTTTTCGCCAAGGATGCATTGCCTTTTTCGCATCCGCCTGGGCTTTTAGCTTTTTCATTTTTCTGGCTCGCTTCTGCCTCCGCTCTTAGGGACCGGATCAGGGAGGG
>CAIUDS010000285.1 GCA_903897985.1 uncultured delta proteobacterium | reverse complement strand
GGCTCAACCACCGGTTCGAGGTCAAGTCCGGGGTTTTGGAAAAGGAATGCCAGGGTCGGCTGTCCGGGTTCTTTAAAAAGATCAGAACTAAGCTATAATAAACTGGGTAAAGGTGAACGGTGAACGGTTCACGGTTCGGAGTCTGAAGCATGCATCGTTCGTTGACCTTTCACCGTTAACCGTTGACCGCGTCAGCGCGGAGAGATGGCCGAGTGGTTGATGGCGGCAGACTCGAAATCTGCTGTACCGCCTAGCGGTACCGGGGGTTCAAATCCCTCTCTCTCCGCCATAAATTGAAAGCAGTCGGCAGGGAATTGCGCGCGTTTTTGCGCTGGGGTAGAATTTTGAACGAGGAGAGATGTCCGAGTTGGCTGAAGGAGCACGATTGGAAATTGTGTAAACAGCTAATAACTGTTTCGGGGGTTCGAATCCCCCTCTCTCCGCCACCAGGGCGCGGCCCTGGACCAAATTTTTAATTAGGCTAACCGAAAGAAAAGAGGGGCAGTCAGTATTGATAGCCGGGACCCGCACAATCGGTCCTTGCAAAACCCGCCAGGCCCGGAAGGGAGCAACGGTAGCTCGGAAAGATGTGTTGCGGTGCGCCTGGCTATCAATAGTGGCTGCCGGGTTTTGAGGCGCGCAGATAAAAGTGTCTGCGCCGCGAATGCTCGGCGGACCATGAAAGGAGCGAGCTTGTCCTACCTGGTATTGGCCCGGAAATGGAGGCCGCAGAATTTTGATCAGGTGGTGGGTCAGGAATCCACCACCCAGACCCTCAAGAATGCGATCAAGATGGGGCGCGTGCCCCACGCGCTGCTTTTTTCCGGACCCCGGGGCGTGGGCAAGACCACCATGGCCCGGCTGCTGGCCAAGGCCCTCAACTGCGAAAAAGGACCGACCGACAACCCCTGCGATGAATGCGCGTCCTGCCGCCAGATCACTTCGGGCTCGAATATGGATGTGCTCGAGATTGACGGCGCCTCCAACACCGGCGTGGACGATGTGCGGCAGTTGCGCGAGTCGGTGCAATATCGGCCGAGCGGGAGCCGCTACCGGATTTACATCATTGACGAGGTGCACATGCTCTCGCGGGGGGCGTTCAACGCCTTGCTCAAGACCCTGGAGGAGCCGCCCGAGCATGTCTTTTTCATTTTCGCCACCACCGAGCCGCACAAGGTCCCCCAGACCATCCAGTCGCGCTGTCAGCGCTTCGACTTCCGCCGCATCCCGCCCCCGATGATGATCGCCCGGCTGGTCGCGATCACCAAGGCCGAGGGGATCAAGATCAGCGACGGGGGGCTGAGGCTGCTGGCGCGGCAGTCCGAGGGCAGCCTGCGCGACGCGATCAGCCTGCTCGATCAGGCGGTGAGTTTTTCCGGCCAGGACATCAAGGACGAAAAACTGAACGAGCTTCTGGCCACGGTTGACCGGAGGCATTTGTTCGACCTGACCGAGGCCCTGATTTCGGCGCAGCCCCGAAAGGCCATCGAGATTTTGAACCTGGTCTATGAGCGCGGTTACGACCTGAAGCAGTTCTTAAAGGAACTGATTGACCATTTCCGGGATTTGCTGGTGGTGAAGCTGGTGGACGACTCGGCCGGCATGGTCGAGCTGAGCGACGGGGAGTTGGAGGAACTCAAGAAACAAACTCATTCTGTCAGCGAGGAGGTCCTGATCCCGATCTTCGAGTTCCTGCTCGAAGCCGAGGAGCGCATGGGCAGGACCGAGCATCCCAAGGTGGTGCTCGAGTTTGTGCTGGTTAAAAGCGCGTCGTTGAAACCGATGCTCAAGGTGGAGGACCTGATCGGACAATTGGAAACCCTGAGAAAGGAAATCGGTTCGGGCAAGGTCAGGATGGACCGTGACGATTTCGAGTTGGAGGGAGGAGGCAATCCCGGTCCCGCGGAACCGGCTTCCTCCAGCCGCGGCGGGGCGGGACCCTCGGCAAAAGCGGAATCGAGCGCTGAACCTAAAACCTGGCAGGGGTTCATCGGTTTTTTGGCCAAGGGCTGGCCGGGTCTGGCCGGCATTCTCAAGAACGGCAAATTCGGCGCGGAAGAAAACGGCAGCCTCCGGATCGAGTTTCCGCAGGATGATTTCTGTCTCGAGCTTTTGAAAGATCAGGGCCGGACCGGGCAGCTCAACCAGTTGGCCGGCGAATTTTTCGGGCGGAGCCTGAAGGTGGTCTGTGTTGCTCAAATCAACTCCCATAAAACCTCGGAGGCCATGCCGCCGGGGCGGATGAAGGAAAAAATTCAACAGGAGTTGATGAACCACCCGATGGTGCAGAAGGCGGTGGAGATTTTCGGAGCGCGGCTGGATGAGATCAAGGCGAAGAAGAACGGGCAAACCGGAGAGAAGTAGATCGTGAGAGACAAGGGCCCGATCGAGAAGGCGATCAAGGCGCTGGCGGAGCTTCCGGGCTTCGGCGAGAAAAGCGCCGCGCGCTTGGCCTACTGGCTGTTGGGCGAGGGCAGGGGATTTTTGCCGGAGTTGGTCAAGGCGCTGGGGGAGTTAAAAGATAATGTAAAGACCTGCTCGCAGTGCGGGGACTTTTCGG
>CAIUDS010000284.1 GCA_903897985.1 uncultured delta proteobacterium | reverse complement strand
CGGAAGATGCTGTTCGCGCATTTTGAGGACTGCGAAAAGGAAAGCCTGAAGATGATCGAGAAGACCCTGGCGCTCCCGGCTTATGACTATTGCTTGAAATGCTCGCACCTGTTCAACCTGCTCGATGCCCGCGCCGCGATCAGCGTTTCCGAGCGCGTGAAATACATCGCCCGGGTGCGCGGGCTGGCGCGTAAGTGCGCCGAGCTTTATCTGCGCAAGCGTTTCGAGTCCGGCTTCCCCCTGATCAAGGATCCCGGGGAGAAAAAGCGGGCGCTTGAGGACTACGCATTTTTGCAGGAAAAGAAAGATGCCTGAGTTTTTGCTGGAAATAGGTTGCGAGGAAATCCCGGCGCGGTTTGTTCCGGACGCGCTCGGACAGCTCCTTGACCAGATCAAGCAGCTTTGCTTCGAGCAGATGCTTGACCACACCGGGTTCTCGGTCATGGGCACGCCCCGGCGGCTGGTGCTTTATGCTCCGGACCTTTGCGCGAAGCAAAAGGACCGGCTGGTGGAAAAATGGGGTCCGGCCGTGAAACAGGCTTTTGACGCGGAAGGCAATCCCACCAAGGCCGGCCTCGGTTTTGCCAAGAGCGTGGCCGCGGAGTTGTCGCAAATCGAGAAGAGAGATTCGGACAAGGGTCCGCGGCTATATTATAAGATGGAGCAGAAGGGCAGGGCGACCAAAGAAATCCTCAAAGAACTCCTGCCTCAGATGATCCTGGGTTTGCGCTTCCCCAAGGCGATGCGCTGGGGATCGGGCAAGATCCGGTTTGCACGGCCCATCCATTGGGTGCTGGCCTTGTTCAACGCGGAGGTCATTGACTTCGAGCTGGACGGGATCAAGGCCGGAAACAAAACCCGCGGCCATCGTTTTTTGGCGCCGGAGGAAATCGAGATCAAAGATTTCATGGGATACCGGGAGGCGATGAAAAATCGGTTTGTGGTTGTGGACCCGGAGGAACGCAAAAAACTGATCGAAGCCGGGATTTTGCAAAAGGCGCAGGAACTCGGTTGCGAATTGTATCCGGACCCGGACTTGGTGCAAGAGGTTAATTTTCTGGTCGAGTATCCGGTGGTTTTGGCGGGAGAATTTGACCAGAGGTTCCTGGCCATCCCGGCCGAGGTTTTGATCGCGGCCATGCGCGGCCACCAGCGATATTTCGCGCTCAAGCAAAAAGGCCCGGAGTTGAAGCTTAATTCCCATTTCCTGTTCGTGGCCAACACCCGGGCCAAGAGCGAGCAGGTGGTGATCAAGGGCAACCAGAAGGTGCTGACCGCGCGGCTGGCCGACGCGGAATTTTTCTACAAGGAAGACTTAAAAACGCCGCTGGAGAAGAGGGTGGAACGGTTGGACCAGATGGTTTTCCAGCAGGGTCTGGGCAGTTATCAGGACAAGGCGGAACGGGTGGGGAAACTGATCAAGGAATTGCTCTCAGAACTGGCGCCGCAGGACGCCGAACTCAAGAAACATTCGAGCCGCGCGGTGAATCTGTGCAAGGCCGACCTGCTTACGCAGATGGTGGGCGAATTCCCGGAACTGGAAGGGATCATGGCCGGCGAATACGCCAAGGTCCAGGGCGAGCCGGAAACAGTGTGGAAGGCCTGCCGCGAGCATTATCTTCCCAAGACCGCCAATGACATCGAAACCGGCCGCTTCCCCCAGACTCCGCTCGGACAGGCCCTCAGCATCAGCGACAAAAGCGACTCGATCGTGGCCGGGTTCATCGCCGGCAACCAGCCCACCGGCTCGGCCGATCCCTACGGCATCCGGCGCATGGCCAATGCAATCACCTATACCACGCTCAAGTTCGATCTGGAGTTTGACCTGGATCAGCTGCTGGAAAAAAGCCTGGGGCTGTTCAGCCACTTGGAAAAAAAGATTGATGCCGGAGCCGTCCTTAAGGCGCTCCATGAATTTTTCGCGGTCCGGATGAAAAATATCCTGATTGACTTGGGTCTCGAGTATGACATTGTGGACGCGGTCCTGGCCGCCTGGGACGGGAGCATGCTGTCGGCGAAAAAAAGGGCGTCGGCTTTGAGCGAACTTCGCAAGGAGCCGGGCTTTGATGATTTGTTTGTCGGGTTCCGACGGGTGGCGCGGATCATCGAGGAAACCGGAAAGTTGGACCCTGCGCTGTTCGAGTATGAAGAGGAAAAAAATTTGTGGTCGGCATTCCTGGCGGTAAAGGACCAGGTGGAAATATTGATCCGGGAGCGGAAATGGAAAGAGGCGATGATGGCGCTGGGGACCTTGAAGCCGGTGATAGACAAGTTTTTCGACATCGTGCTGGTGAATGTTGAGGACAAGAAAATTCGGATCAACCGGCATTCGCTGCTGGAGCAGATTGCAAAAGAATTCGGAAGCATTGCGGACTTTTCCCGTTTGAGCGGAGCGGGCTCGACGGGCTCGCCGCAGGCGGAAAAAAATAGTCAAGGAGGCTGAAGATGGCAAAGCGAAGGAAGTATATTTATTTTTTTGGAGACGGCAAGGCCGAGGGCCGGGTAGATATGAAGAACCAGTTGGGGGGCAAGGGCGCCAACCTGGCGGAGATGACCAACCTGGGCATCCCGGTCCCCGCGGGTTTCACCATCACCACCGAGGTGTGCAACTATTACTTCTCAAACAACCGCAGGCTGCCGCCGGGTTTGCAGGAGGATGTGGTCAAGAACATCCACCGGATCGAACGGGTGATGGGCGCGCGCTTCGGATACGAGACCAACCCGCTGTTGGTGAGCGTGCGGAGCGGGGCGCGGGTGAGCATGCCCGGGATGATGGACACCATTTTGAACATGGGCCTGAATTTGAAAACCCTGAAGGGCTTGATCGAGCGGACCGACAACGCGCGTTTCGGCCGGGACAGCTTCCGCCGCTTCCTCCAGATGTATGGCAATGTGGTGATGGGGATTGCGGGCGATGAGTTCGAGGAAATCCTGGACGCGGTCAAGAAGGGCAAGGGCGTGGTCAAGGATCTGGACCTGGATGCCAATGATTGGCAAGTGGTGATCGAACGGTATTTGGCAATGATCGAAGGCAAGGGCAAGAAGTTCCCGCAGGATCCCTGGGAGCAGGTCTGGGGCGGGATCAAGGCGGTGTTTGACAGTTGGTACACTCCGCGCGCGATAACCTACCGCAAGCTCAACGGCTTCCCCGAAGACTGGGGCACGGCATGTACGGTCCAGGCCATGGTCTTCGGGAACATGGCCGCGGATTCCGCAACCGGCGTGGCCTTCACCCGCAACCCCGCGGACGGCGAGAAAACATTTTTTGGCGAGTGGCTGCCCAACGCGCAGGGCGAGGATGTGGTGGCCGGGATCCGGACGCCGTTGCCGATCACGAAGGAAGCCAAAAAGGCTCTGGGCGAGGTGAGCCTGGAGGAATACATGCCCAATTGTTATAAACAATTGGTGAACATTTACCGGCTGCTCGAGCGGCACTTCAAGGATATGCAGGACCTCGAGTTCACCATCCAGAACGGCAGGCTCTGGATTCTGCAGACCCGGTCGGGAAAGCGGACCGGCATGGCCGCGGTCCGGATCGCGGTGGACATGGTCAAGGAGCGGCTGATCTCGAGGGACGAGGCGGTGCGGCGGGTCGAGCCGGAAGCCCTGATCCAGCTTTTAGCCCCGGTCTTCGACTTGAGCGAAAAAAAGAAGGCCATTGCCAAGGGCCGGCTTTTGGCCAAGGGCCTGAACGCCGGGCCCGGGGCCGCGAGCGGAAGGATTGTTTTCAATGCCGATGAAGTGGCCAGTCTGGCCAAGAAAAGCCCGGTGATCCTGGTCCGGGCCGAGACCAGTCCGGAGGACATCCACGGCATGGCGGTCGCGGTCGGGATTCTGACCGCGCGCGGGGGCATGACCTCCCACGCGGCCCTGGTCGCTAGGGGCATGGGCAAACCCTGCATCGTCGGCTGTTCCGCCCTGGAGATTGACTACAAGAAAAAACTGATGAAAGTCGCGGGCAAGACCTTGAGGCAGGGCGACTGGATTTGTATTGACGGCGCCACCGGGGAGGTGCTCGCGGGCGAGCTCAAGACGCTTCCCAGCGAGGTGGTCCAGGTTTTGGTGGAAGGCAAGCTCAAGGCCAGCGAGTCCAAGGTCTTCCGCTATTTCGACACCATCCTGGGTTGGGCCGACGAAATTCGCCGGCTGGGTGTGAGGTGCAACGCGGACACGCCCCGGGACACCGCGGTGGGAAGAAAATTCGGCGCGGAGGGGATCGGCCTGTGCCGGACCGAGCACATGTTCTTCGAGCCGGACCGGATCGAGGCCATGCGCCAGATGATTTTAGCCGAGACCAGCGAGGAGCGCCGGAAGGCGCTGGAGAAAATCTTGCCCTATCAGAGGGGCGACTTTTACGAAATTTTCAAAGCGATGCCGGGCCTGCCGGTGACCATCCGGCTGCTGGATCCGCCTTTGCACGAATTTGTTCCGCACGAGGAAAAGGAAATCCGGGCGCTGGCCAAGAAGATGAAAGTGACCCCGGCCAAGATCAAGGCGCGGGTGGAACAGTTGAAGGAGTTCAATCCCATGCTCGGTCATCGGGGCTGCCGGCTCGGGATCACCTACCCCGAGATTTACGATCTGCAGGTCCGGGCGATTATCGAGGCGGCCTGCGAGGTGGCCAAGCGGAACGGGTTCAAGCCGGTCCCGGAAATAATGATCCCGCTGGTCGGCCACAAGGCCGAGTTGGACCTGCTCCGGAAGCGTTCGGAGAAAATCATCAGGGACCTGATGAAGGAGAAAGGGGTCAAGCTGGATTACAAGATCGGGACCATGATCGAAATCCCGCGGGCCGCGGTGACCGCGGACCAGGTCGCGGAGGTCGCGGAATTTTTCAGCTTCGGCACCAATGACCTGACCCAGACAACGATGGGCATCTCCCGCGACGACGGGGGCAGCTTCCTTCCGGCCTATGTG
>CAIUDS010000283.1 GCA_903897985.1 uncultured delta proteobacterium | reverse complement strand
GTCATTCCCGGCTTGACCGGGAATCCAGTTCCCTGTCGTCCCCGGCCTGGACCGGGGACCCAGCATTTATCTGGTTCCCCGTATTCACGGGGACAGGCCTGGATTCCCGCGTTCGCGGGAATGACCGCACCCTGTTAAATCTTGGGCGGGTTCCCGGTTACGGCCAGGTAGTTGGTGAAGCCGCCGCTGAAGTTGCGGCAGCGGAAGCCGTTCTGACTCAGGATTCGGCAGGCCAGGTAGCTGCGCAGGCCCGAGGCGCAATGGACCAGGATTTCCTTGTCCTTCGGCAGCTCGCCGAGGCGGCTGCGCAGGTCGTCAATCGGGATGGAGACCGAGCCGGGGATGGCGCCGGCCTTGACCTCGAAGCGCGTGCGCACATCCAGGATCAACTGGTCCGGCTTCAAATTCAGAATCTCCTCGCCATGGCAAACGCCCATATCTCCGCGAATTATATTGGCCGCGGCAAAACCCGCGTAATTTACCGGGTCCTTCGCCGAGCCATAAGGCGGCGCGTAGCAGAGCTCGAGGTCTTCAAGGTCAAACACGGTGAGTCCGGCCCGGATCGCCACCGCCAGCACATCAATCCGCTTGTCCACGCCCTCGGCCCCAACCACCTGCGCGCCGAAAATCTTTCCGGTCTTGGGATCGAACAAGAGCTTGAGCCGGACCGGCGAGCTGCCCGGATAGTAGGTCGCGTGGCTGGCCGCGTGGATGTAAATTTTCTCGTAAGGCCATTTCAGCCGCTTCAGGGTTTTTTCGTTCAAGCCGGTGCCGCCCGCGGCAAGATCAAACACCTTGCAAATGGCGGTGCCCTGGGTCTTTTTGTAAGTGAGGCTGCCCGGCCGGAAAATATTGGTCGCCGCGATCCGGGCCTGGCGGTTGGCAGGTCCGGCCAGCGGGATCAAGGCTTTGAAATTACCCACCAGGTGCGCAACCTCGACCGCGTCGCCCACCGCGAAAATGTCCGGATCCGAAGTCCGCATTTCTTCGTTCACCGCGATCCCGCCGGTCTCGCCGATTTGAAGCCCGGCTTCTTTCGCAAGCTTGACCTCCGGCCGCACCCCGATCCCGAGAACGACCATATCGCATTCCATCGTTTCGCCGTTGCTGAGTAAAAGTTTGAGCCGTCCATCTTTTGGCTCCAGCTTTTTGACCGAGGTTTTCAGACGCAGGTTCACCCCTTTGGCCAGCAGGTGCTGATGCAGGAACTCGGCCATCTCCGGGTCCAGCGACGCCATCACCTGGTCCGAGAGCTCGAGCAGGGTCACTTTTACCTGCCGCGCAACCAGGGCCTCGGTCATCTCCAGGCCGATGTATCCGCCGCCGATCACCGCCGCGGCCGCGGGCTTGTTCTCGTCCACAAATTTCTTGATCCGGTCCGTGTCCGCCGCGCTCCGCAGCGTGAACACCAGTTCGCTCTTTATTCCCGGAATTTCCGGCCGGACCGGCTCCGCCCCCGGGCTCAAAATCAATGCGTCATAATGCTCGGTCTTTTCCTCGCCGGTCTCCAGGTTGCGCGTCAAAATCTCTTTCCGCTCCCTGGCGATTTTCAAAACCTCGGTCCCCGTCCGGACCTCGAGGTGGTATCGCTTCTTGATCCGCTCCGGGGTCTGCATGAACAAATGGTCCCGGTCCGCGATCACTCCCCCGATATAATATGGAAACCCGCAGGTGGCCGACGAAATCTCGCCGCCCCGCTCAAAGATGATGATCTCCGCCGTTTCCGACATCCGCCGCGCCCGGGTCGCCGCGCTCGCCCCGCCGGCCACCCCGCCCACAATCAAGATCCTTTTCTTTTCCGCCATTTTCTCCTCCCGGTTATATGTGATATGGATGCCGGCCGCGCCCAATCCGACTCCCGCCCCGCGCCTTCGGCTCAAGGCTTCTTCGCGCTCGCGAACAAAGTCATGGGCATCCGAAGCAGTCTCTTCCTTTTCCAGTTCTTGAACCCGGCCGCCGCAACCCAGTCTCTGATCCAATCCTCCGGATAGACCGAGGTGCCGTTGATGAGGAAAAAGAACAGTTCGTTGAAACCCGCGGTGGCGGAAAGGTTGTTCTCGCCGCCCGGGTGCTCCGAATCGAGGATCACCACGCTGCCGCCCGGCTCGAGCGCGGAGAAAGCCTTGGCGATGATCTTCTTGGCCTGGTCCGGCGGCACGGTGTGGATGATGTTGAAGAGCAGGACCAGTTGAAAACCCTTGCCCCAGTCGGCGGTTTTGAAATCGCCTTCGCGGAAGCTCACCCGGTCCGAATATCCGAGTTCCGCCGTGATCTTGCGGCCTTGGTCGCAAGCCGGGGCCAGGTCCAGCACTTCCGCCTTGAGCGCCGGGTACTTCTTGCAGAAGGCCGCGCTGTAAACCCCGTGGCCGCCGCCCACATCCAGCAGGCGCGAGGGCGGACTGGTCAGCCGGGCCTTCTTGGTGATTTCATCGGCGACAAATTTGGCGAAGATGGCCAGCCCCCGCAGGTAGCGCGACCAGAATTCCGGCGGCTTGCGCAGTTCGTGAAAATCGGGCGCGCGTCCGCTCTTCACCGCCGTTTCCATCCCGGCCAGCGCGTCCCAGATGTCGGCCATGAACAGCATGGCCTCGACCATCGAGGACTGGGAATCGCGGACCAGCCATTTCGCGCTCGAGCGGGTCAGCGAGTAGAGTCCTTTCCGCCGCTTCAAATATCCGAACCCGTTCAGCCCGGCGAGCAGCGCGTTAGTCGCCGCGGCATCGCACCCGATCCGCCGCGCAATCTCTTCCGCGCCCTGTTCCCCGTTTTTGAGCGCGTCAAAAACCCCGAGCCGGGTTCCGGAGATGAGCAGGCGCGAAACCGCCATGCCCCAATACGAGCTTACCACCGGGACCGGCGCCAGTCCGCTCCAAAGCGCGATCCGTTCTCGCAAATTGTCCGCCGCAATTTCCGGATGCATGGCCACCCTCCCGGAAGGTCCTTATAAAAATATTTGAGTTCGAGCCTATTTTACTATGGCGGACATGATCGGGCAATAATTGATTCCTTTTGCCCTCGCCCCCAGCAAGTCGGGCTGGTATTCTGGTACCAGAATATCAGATTGAGCGGAGGACTTGACGGGCAAGGTCTTTATAAAAAAGGGTTAGACGGTCAGCCTGCCGGCGAATTGAGATGGACTGAAAAAGGGGCTACAATGTCTTGATTAAAATGGCTTTATCCGCGCAAGAGCAGGAATTGATCGGCCGGATCCGGAAAGGCGAGCAGCGGGCGTGGGAGGATTTTGTGGACCAATTCGGCCGGCTGATCTATTATTCGATCCAGCGGACGCTGGAACTGAAAGGGGTCCGGCTGCCCGCGGACACCATCCAGGAAATCTTCCATTCCCTTTTCATTCATTTGGCGGAGGACAAGGCGCGACGGCTTTTGCGTTACACCGGCCGGGGCAACTGCTCGCTGGCGACCTATATCCGGATGATCTCGATCAACTACACCATAGATATATTAAGGCGGCAGGCCAAGTTTTCGTTCCAGGTTGATTTCGAGGAAGTGGCGGAGGGGGAATTTGAGAAGAGTTGGTTCGAGGCGGAGAAAAGCCCGGAGGAGTTGAACGAGGAGCGGGAAAAAGAGGAAAAACTTAAAGGGGCGCTTCTGGAATTGAACCGGGAAGAGCGGAGTTTTTTGGGGCTGTATCTGAGCGGGATGAGTCCGCGCGAGCTTTCGCGGGTCTATAAGATCTCGGTTACCAATGTCTATTCCCGGTATGCGAAGCTCAAGGAACGGCTGAAGAAATTGGTAGGGTAGGGCGGGCTGTCAAAAAATCGGCAGGTCTGCGTCTATTAGCTTTGAACTGGAATACCGGGGGAAAACGGGAGAAAGCTATGGACAGGGAAGAGCGTAAAATCAAGGAGCTGCTGAGCCGGATGGAACCGGGCAAGGGACCTTGCCCGGAGCTTGACGAGCTCACCGCGCTGCTTGAGGGCGGCTTGAACCCCGGGGAAGAGGAAAAAGTCCGAGAGCACCTTTCGAGTTGCGTGAATTGCCGGGAACTGGCGCGGATCGGGTTGGAGTTGGAGGATGAGGTGCTGGGCCCGGCGTCGGAAAAAGCGCTCCTGCGGGCGAAGACCTTGTTCGAGCCGGGGCTGGCGCAAAGAGCGGGGAGGTTTTTGGCCGGTTTGGTTTCGGGGCCGCGGGAAGCGGTTGAGCTTAAACCGGCGTTCTCGTTCCGGGGCAATGTGGCGGCGAAGGCCGCTCAGGGCCTGGCCGGCTATTTTCAGGAATTCGGGTCCTACCGAGCGGAGATCGAGGTCGAGCAGATCGGGGAGGACCAGTGGCAGGTTCTGGTTTGGGTTTTTGACCGGGAGAGCAAGAAACCGGCGCGCGGGATTCGGGTCAGCTTGAGGAACCGCGAGCGGGAATTGGAGAGTTTGATGGTGGAAAGGGGCCGGGCGGTGTTCGAGCCGCTGCCGGCTGGACCATATCGGATGGAATTTCAGAAGCAAGGCAAGGTATTGGCGGGAATCTTAATCAGAATGAAAGGAGAGGGAAAATGAGCGAAAAGGAAGACAAGGGCAAACCGGTTGCGACTCCGGGCGGGGAAAAGGAAATGCATGGTTCGGTGGAGGGCATTTTAAAGGAGCGGCAGCGGCTGGAGGAAGAGCGCCAGAAACTGGACGCGATGATCAAGGAAAAATACACACGCCAGATCACGATCATGTTCACGGACCTGAAGGGTTCAACCAAGTATTTCGAGACCTTCGGGGACATCGAGGGCCGGGCGCTGATCGAGCAGCATAACAAGCTCCTGTTCCCGATTATCGAGACCCGCAAGGGCAAGGTGATCAAGACCATGGGCGACGCGATCATGGCCATGTTCGAGGCGCCGGACCAGGCGGTGCTCGCGGCGACCGAGATGCAAAAGGCCCTGGCGGAATATAACAAGGCCCTGGACCAGCGGCACAAGGAAATCCATATCCGGATCGGCCTGAACCGGGGGCCGGCGGTGGTGGAAGCCAACGATGTGTTCGGGGACGCGGTCAATGTGGCGGCGCGGGTCGAGAGCAAGTGCGATCCGGACCAGATCCTGATCAGCGAGCCGCTCTATCAGGAGATCCGGCACAGCGAGGACATCCTGTGCCGGCTGTTTGGCGAGGTTGAGGTCAAGGGCAAGAGCGAGGCGGTGAAGCTGTACCGGGTGATCTGGAACGAGCAGCAGCTTCTGGCCGAGGAAGAATTTAAACAGGCCGGGGTGAGAAGGGTTAAGGAAAGACGGCCCGGGGCGGAGCTGGTGCTGGAGCTGGCGCTCTCGAAGGAAGGCGGGAAGATCAAGGTCAGCACGAGCGAGCGGCGCAAGGGCGAGGAAAAGACGGTCTCGCAGTATCAGACGGTTAAGGTGAACGAGGAAGGGATTAACCAGCTTTGCGCGAAAGTGGTTACGCTCTTGAACCAGGCCAACCGGCGCGGCCGGCTGAGCAAGGAGATCCTGAAACAGTTGCAGGAAATCGGCCAGAGCCTTTACGATCAGTTGTTGCCGCGCGAGGCCAAGGAGAAGCTGCAGGGGAGCTCGGCGGCAAACCTTTTGATTCGAATGGACGACCAACTGGTGCAGATCCCGTGGGAACTGCTCTATAACGGAGCGGAGTTCCTCTGCCTGCGCTATAACATCGGCCGGGTGGTCAGCACCCGCCAGAAGGTCACCGAGGGCCAGGCGCGCAAGGTCGGGCATCCGCTCAAGATGCTGATCCTGGCCGACCCGCGCGGGGATTTGCCCGAAAGCGCCCGGGAAGGCCAGTTGCTCCGGACCGAGTTGGACCGCTATCCGGACATGGTGGGCGTGAATGTCAAATCGAGCAAGATTGACCGCAATTACATCCTCTCCAGAATCCGCGACTATGACCTCATCCACTATGCCGGCCACGCGGACTATGATTCCAAGAACCCCGCGGAATCCGGCTGGCTGATCTCCGACGGCAAGCTCAAGGCCGAGGAGATCATCAACCTGACCGGCAAAAAACCCATGCCCGCCCTGGTCCTGGCCAACGGCTGCCAGAGCGGACAGACCGACGCCTGGACCATCCATGAAAATTACGAAAACGAAATCTTCGGACTCGCCAACGCGTTCCTCATCGCCGGCGTCCAGCATTACATCGGGACCTTCTGGGAAATCCTGGACGAGCCGGGCCGCGAGTTCTCCATGTCCTTCTACCGCGAGCTTTTGGACGGGGCCTCGGTGGGCGAGGCGGTGCGGCAGGCGCGCAAGCATTTGATTGACAAGTATGGCGAGGAAACCATTGTGTGGGCCAGCTACATGCTCTACGGCGACCCCAGCTTCACCTATCTGGCGCACGCGATGCCGAAGCGGGAAGAAAAGGAAGAGGCGGTGAGTGCGGGCCGGTTCCAGCCCGAGGAAATGCAACTGCGGGGCGGGGCCGCGGCGGCGATGGTCGCGCCCAAGAGCAGCAAGGGCAAATGGATCGGGATCAGCATCGTGCTCGCGGTCCTGGCCGTGCTCGGGATCTGGTTTGTAAAGAACGGCGTTTCGGTGAAGGTTCCGGAGGACGCGATCGCCAAGGCCTATATGCAGTTGGAAAAAGGCGACCTGAAATCCGCGGAAACCACCTTTGCCGGCCTGTCGGAAAAGCGCGGCGACGCCAAGGTCCGGGGCTATGAGGGTCTGGGCGCGGTGGCGTTCCAGCGCAACGACCTGGCCAAGGCCAAGGATTACGAGCAGAAGGCCCTGGAGATGGACGGCAATGCCATTTACCCGCATGTGATCCTGGGCAATGTGGCTTACAACCAGGCCAACCTGGCCGGCGCAGAGAGCGAATACCGCGCAGCCATCGCGGGCGTGACCGGCAAGGACTGGATGAAGTCCGAGGCTTATAACCGCCTGGGCAGGATCGCGAGCGAAAAGGGACAAGGCGATATGGCGCTCCAGAATTACCAGGCCGCGGTAAAGGAAGACCCGAGCAACGCGGAAGCCGCAGTCAACCTGGGCCAGAAATTCCTGTCCCTGGGAAACCCGGCGCAGGCCCAGACCGCGTTCAAGTCGGGTCTGGCCGCGAACCCCAGTGACTCCACTTTGAGCATGCTGCTGGCGCAGAGCATCCAGCGCACGCAGGAAGCCGCGGCGGACAAGGAAAAGGCGGCTCTGCTTAACCAGGAAATCACGGACCTGGTCAAGCGATACAAGGAAGGCAAGGTCGGCGGGGTTGCGGTCCCGGCGGACGAGTGGACCAGCAAGCCCATGACCCTGGCGTTTGTGGACTTCGAGACCAAGGGCAAGATGGGCCTGATGGAGGGCGAGGATGATTTCCTGCGATTGGCTATCACCAACGCCCTGAAGGAAACCGGCCGGATCCGGGTGGTGGAAAGGGAGAAGCTGGACAAGGTCATCCAGGAACTAAACCTGTCCTCCAGTGAACTCGCCTCGGACGAAACCCGGCTGCAACTGGGCAAACTGCTCAGCGCCCGCATCATCGCGACCGGCAGCATCATCCGCTACGGCGGCAAGCTCCAGGTCAGCGCGCGGCTGATCGAGACCGAGACCAGCGAGATCAAGGTTGCGCTCACTTCCGACCCGTATCCCGAGACCGCGAGTCCGGGCGAGGTGGCCAAGAGCTTGGTGACGCAACTGATCACGGAAGTGAAAAAGGCCTATCCCCTGCGCGGGAGCGTGGCCTCGATTTCCGGCGATGAACTGGTGCTGGACCTCGGAAGCAATGTCGGACTCAAAACCGGGACCAAGATGAGGGTGCTGGAAGAGCGCAAAGTTACTATCGGCGCCAAGCTTTCGACCACTCGGATCGAGGCGGGAACCCTCGAGGTGACCCGGGTCGAGAGCGAGCTCGGGTATGCCAAGAAGGCGGAGTCGAAAACCGCGTTCAAGACGGGCATGAAAGTGGAGGAAATCGTAGAATAGGTCATGGGCTGAAAGGGAAGGTCAGCAATGAATAAAATCGGCTTATATCTGGCGCTGGGCCTGCTCGCAATAGCAGGCCCCGCTTATTCAGAGAAGCCCCCGGAGTGTCTG
>CAIUDS010000282.1 GCA_903897985.1 uncultured delta proteobacterium | reverse complement strand
GCGACATCACCGACCAGGAGCGGATGGAGCAGGAACTCCTGAAAACGGAAAAGCTGGAATCCCTGGGCGTGCTCGCCGGCGGCATCGCCCACGACTTCAACAACATCCTTACCGCCATCCTCGGCAATATCTCCCTGGTCAAGATGAACTTTGCCCAAGAATCCGAGGAATTCGTTGACCTCTCCGACGCCGAGACCGCCTGCCACCGCGCCCGCGACCTGGCCCGCCAACTCCTGACCTTCTCCAAGGGCGACGCCCCGCTCACTCGGCCCACCGCCATCACCGGCCTGATCAAGGAGTCCGCAGCCTTCATCCTGGCCGGGTCCAAGGCCAAACTCGATCTCGTCCTGGCGGACGGCCTCTGGCCGGTCGAGGCCGACTCCGGGCAGATCAGCCAGGTCATCCATAACCTGGTCCTCAACGCCGACCAGGCCATGCCCGGCGGCGGGACCATTAAAGTCTCCGCGGAAAATATCCTGGTCGAACCGCACGAGCAACTGCTTATGCTCCCGGGCAAACATGTCCGGATTTCCGTGTCGGACCACGGAGTCGGAATCCCCGAGCCGAACCTCAAGAAAATTTTCGACCCCTTCTTCACCACCAAGGAAAAGGGAAACGGCCTCGGCCTCTCCGTGGTTTATTCCATCATCAAAAAGCATCGCGGCCACATCGAGGTCAAATCCGAAGTCGGCGCCGGGTCCACTTTCCTCGTCTACCTGCCCGCGTCCGAGAAAGACGCCTCGGGCAAGGAACCGGATGCCCGCCTGATCGTGGGCAAGGGCCTGGTGCTGGTCATGGATGACGAGGAAAAAGTTCGGGAGGTGGCCGGGAGAATGTTGTGGAGACTGGGATACGAGACGGTGTTGGCCCGGGACGGCGTCGAGGCGATTCAGCTCTACCGGCAAAGCCTGGACTCCGGCCAGGGCTTTGACGCCGTGATCATGGACTTGACCATCCCCGGGGGCATGGGCGGAAAAGAGGCGGTACAGAAAATCCTGGAGCTGGATCCGTCGGCCCGGGTCATCGCCTCCAGCGGTTACTTCACCGACCCGGTCATGACCGACCACCAACAATACGGGTTCCTCGACTGCATCGCCAAGCCCTACGCGATCAAGGAAATGAGCCGCGTGCTCGCCCGAGTCCTCAAGAACCGGAGTTAGGAGTCAGGATTTGTGAATTCCTATCTCTTAAAATTTGACAACTTTTCCAATCGGTGTTATTTAACTAGCAGTTTTTTTAACAGGAGGAACCGAAGTGGTACCGAAAAAAGTTTTCTTCACCAAGGGCGTCGGGGTTCACAAGGACAAGCTGCAAAGCTTCGAGCTCGCGCTTCGGGCCGCGGGCATTGCCAAGTTCAATCTGGTCAATGTCTCGAGCATCCTCCCCCCCGGGGTCGAGATCGTCCACCGCGACGACGGCGTCCCGCTGCTCAACCCCGGCCAGATCGTCTATTGCGTGCTCGCGCGCAACGCCACCGACGAGCCCAACCGCCTGGTCGCGGCCGCGATCGGGACCGCGGTCCCGTCCGAGGGCGAGAGCTACGGCTACATCTCCGAGCACACCTCCTTCGGCCAGACCAAGGAAGTGGCCGGGGAATACGCGGAAGACCTGGCCGCGTCCATGCTCGCGAGCACCCTGGGCATCAAGTTCGATCCGGAGGAAGACTGGGACGCGCGCAAACAGATGTACCGGATGAGCAAGCGGATCGTCAAATCCATGAATACCACCCAGACGGGACACGGCGACAAGAAAGGCAAGTGGACCACCGTGATCGCGGCCGCGGTGTTCGTCGAGGCCGAGAACGGCGAAGAGAACACCGAAGATGGCAGCTTGTTTTAATTCCAAGGTAGCGTCAGGCCTTGTGCCTGACCCTCCGCGTTCTCAGGGTTTCGGCGGAGCATAAGAAAATATCATGAGGAGAGGCACAAAAATGAACAAGCGGAAAAATTGGAAAACCATGAAAATCCCGGCGCGGTGCAAGAGCGAGAAGATTCCCACGCCGAAAATACCGGCGCTGTCATTGCCCAAAAACCCGAAGCTCAAGGACCTGGTGGACCTCTACACTCAGACCGGGTCCTATCAGGCCGGACGGCTCGCCACCGCCTGCAAGATTTACCAAACCATGCTCGAGAAAAACGCCACCGTCGGCCTGACCCTGGCCGGCGCCATGACCCCGACCGGCATGGGCGGACTGATCGCCCAGATGATCGAAGCCGGCATGATTGACTGGATCATCGCCACCGGCGCCAATGTTTTCCACGACCTCCATTACGCCCTCAACCTCAACCTGCACAAGGGCCACTTCCTGGTGGATGACGCCGCCCTCCGCAAACGGGGCATTGACCGCATCTACGACATATTCCTCACCGAGGAAATCATGCTCCGCACCGATGTTTATTTCCTCGAGGCGATCTGGCCCCACCGCGGCAAGTTCTTGACCACCGCGGCCCTTCATAACATCGTGGGCAAGGCTTTGCTCGAAGACGGCATGGACCCGAAGCTCAGCATGGTCGCGATGGCCGCCAAATACGATGTCCCGATCTACACGAGTTCCCCCGGCGACAGCGAGGTCGGGCTTAACCTCGCCTTCGCCCGCATGGGCGGCTTCAACCTCCACTTGGACCCGATCCAGGATGTGATCGAGACCGCGGCCATCGTGAACGCCGCGGCCAAGAACGGCGTGGTGATCGTGGGCGGCGGTTCGCCCAAGAATTTCTATCTCCAGACCCAGCCCTTGCTGCAAACGCAGTTGGGCGCCAAATCCTCGGGCCATGACTATGACATCCAGATCACGGTGGATGCTCCGCACTGGGGCGGCCTGAGCGGCGCCACCCCGGACGAGGCCGTGAGTTGGGGCAAGATCAACCCCGACGAGATCATGGAGAGCAGCGTGGTGCTCTATTCCGACGCCACCATCGTGGTGCCGATCATCTTCGGGCATGTGCTCGGGGCCTGCGCCAAGCGCAAGCAGAAACACCTGTTCAAGAACCTCCCGGAAATGATGCGGAAGTTGAAGAAGGACACGCATCTGTTACCGGTGCTGCCCAAGTCATGAGTCCGAAGAAAAAATATTCCGGCCACTGGTATAAACTCGAAGGCAAGGAAGCCGACCCCGCGCTCGCCCAGGTCCTGATCATCCCCGCGCCCTACGAAGGCAGTGTCAGTTACGGACATGGAGCGGCCCGAGGGCCTCTGGCCCTGTTCGACGCCAGCCAGCTGGTCGAGCATCTCGAGCCCGAGCTCGGCAACCGCCCCTGCCGCATCGGCATCGCCGGCTTGCCCGAGTTGCAAATTCAGAAGCTCAAACCTCAAGCCGCGGTCGCCAAGGTCGAGCAGGCGGTCCGCGCGGTCTTGAAAAAGGGCAAAAAGCCCGTGCTCCTCGGCGGCGAACATTCGATCTCCTCCGGCGCGATCAAAGCCTGCGCGGAAATGCACCCCGGCCTGACCGTGCTCCACCTCGACGCCCATTCCGATCTGCGTAATGAATACCACGGCGAGCCTTATTCGCACGCCTCGATCATGCGGCGGGTGCACGATATGGGCATAAAGTTCATCTCGGTCGGCATCCGGAGTTTGTGTGAGGAAGAATGGGACCTGATCCGCGAGAAAAAACTGGAGGTCTACTTCGCGCACCAACTCGTTGGAAAGTCCGGCTGGCAGGAAATGGTGGTTCGCGGCTTGGGTGAGAAAGTGTATGTCACGCTCGATATTGATGTCCTCGATCCCTCGGAAATGCCCGGCACCGGCACACCCGAGCCAGGCGGACTCCGCTACCGCGAGCTGCTCGAATTGTTCAAGACCCTGGGCAAATCCGGCAAAGAGGTGGTCGCCATGGACCTGGTCGAGGTCGCCCCCATCAAAGGCCAGTCCATGAGCGAATTCACCGCCGCCCGAATCCTCTACCAGATGATCGGATGGTTTTGGGCGAAGTAAATTTGCAAAAGTGGAATCGCGCGTGAACGCGTCCCGCCAGCCGAGCCCCCGCAATGCTTAAACCCTTGTCCGCGAGTAGCCTGGCCCGCTTGAAATTTCTCGCCGCCGGTCAGGTCCAATTTTAACGCCGGCGGATTTGGAACTCGCGAGGAGTTGGTCCGCGCCTCCGGATAACATTTGAGCAACCGATCGAGGATCCGCCGCTCTGTCCCAAAATCAAGGAAAACCTTCTCCGCCCTCCATCCTTCCGGCCCTTAGGTCCCGGCGCCAGAAAATTCAAGCAAGTAGATAAGTAGGTATCTAGTAGTTTGACCGGGATAAAATGTTGGGTAAAGTCTTTTGAGCTTGATCCGAGCATTCGCCGCGGTAAATTGCCAATCCACTTTGATGGTTCGGTTATTGCGATCGGATTCCCAGGCCCGAATTTCGCGGATCAAAGTTGGGGCGTCGGGAATGCGGTCCTTCAAGCATTGCCGGCTCAGCGTCGAGAACTCAATCTTCGCCACATTCAACCAGCTGCCATGCTTCGGCGTGTAATGAAACTCCAAACGCTCAACCAACCGCCGCTCCCTTATGGGTGTTCAGATTGTCAACCACCAGATGAACTTTCTTCGCCTGCGGATAATGAACCTCCAGCAATTCCCGAAGCTGCCAGGCCCAATCAACCCGAGTCTTACCTTCGGTTACATTGATATGTCTCCAGCCCGCCAAAGGCTCGAAAAACATAAAAATGGTCGCAACCCCGTTTCTTTTATAATGGCTGTCGTAGCGCTCCGGCTGACCCGGCTCCAGCGGGAGCGGCTCCCGCACTTCTTGGGTCAATTGCTTGGTTGTCTCATCCACCGCAACTACCGGCTCCGCGGCATCGTACGGCCGACGATACAAATCCAGAATCTCCTCCATCGCGCAGACAAATTCCGCGTCCCGCTCCGGCGGGATGCACCATTCCTTTTTCAGCCAAGGCTTAAGCGCATTTTTTTAAAGTCGCGCGAACCGTCTCCCGACCGATGCTCTCAACAATCTGCAACTCAACCAGCTGGTCCGCCAACAGCCGAAGCGTCCAGCGCTTCCGGCCCGCCGGCGCTTTACTGCACGCCAGCGCGATCAGATGCGCCTCGCCAGAACCATCCAGCTTCCGCCGGCAACCAACCTCCTCGCCCCGCCGGCGATTCAACGCATCCTCCAAACCATGCTCTACCAGTCTTTGCCGAATCCGCTCTACCGTCCGCACGGTAACCCCGAAGGCCTCCGAGATTTCCTCGTCCTTCCACCCCGGGCCGCCCGCTCGGCTGTCCGCTTGCAACAAAATCCGCGCATGCAAAACCTTCCGCGCCGCTCCCCGCCCCTTGTTGAGCATCCCTTTAAGGAATCTCCGCTCCTCACCATCCAGCTCAACCACATACTTTTTCACCATC
>CAIUDS010000281.1 GCA_903897985.1 uncultured delta proteobacterium | reverse complement strand
GTGGATTTCCCGATCCCATAAATATAGGTGAGCGCCACCCAGACCGGTTTATTGGGAAGGTCCACGCCTGCGATTCTGGTCATTCGTATCCTCCTATCCCTGACGCTGTTTGTGTCGAGGGTTTTCGCAAATCACCCGCACCACGCCGTGGCGGCGGATCACTTTGCACTTCCGACATCTTTTTTTCACCGAAGCGGCCACTTTCATCTTGCTTCCCCCTATGCGCGATAAATAATTCTGCCCTTGGTCAAATCATAAGGGCTGATCTCCATCTTGACCCGGTCGCCCCGCACAATCTTGATGTAATGCATGCGCATCTTGCCCGAGATGTGCGCGAGCACCTTGTGCCCGTTGTCCAGTTCCACCATGAAATTGGCGTTGGGCAGCAACTCCCGCACCGTGCCCTCAACCTCGAGCGGCTGAGCCTTGCCCGGTCCTCTGCCTTTTTTTCCTTCGCCCATGTTCAATTCGCCCGGCTTAACACCAGCGGCCCGTTTCCGGTCACGGCCACGGTGTGTTCGAAATGCGCGCTCGGTTGGCCGTCCTCCGTCACCACGGTCCAGCCGTCATCCAGGATTTTCACCCGCCACGTCCCCATATTCAGCATCGGCTCCAGGGCCAGGACCATCCCTTCCCGGAGCCGGACATTGGGCTTGGGGATGCCGAAATTGGGCACCTGCGGATCCTCGTGGAGATTGCGGCCGATGCCGTGCCCGACAAAATCGCGCACCACCGAAAACCCGTTGTCCTCGGCCCAGGTCTGGACGGCCCGGGCGATGTCGCTCAGGTGATTTCCCGGCCGGCATTGCTCGATGGCGCGGCGCAGAGCCTCGCTGCCGACCGCGAGCAGTTTCTTGAGCGCGTCGGAAATTTTTCCCACCGGCGCGGTGAGCGCGGCGTCCCCGTAAAAGCCGTTGTCAATCACGCCGAAGTCCAGGCTGATGATGTCGCCCTCGCGGAGCACTTTTTGCTTGGAGGGAATCCCGTGCACGACTTCCTCGTTGAGGGAGGCGCACAGGAAGTCGGGGTATCCCCGGTATTGATAAAACGCGCTTTTCACCTTGTATTTCTCCACCAGTTCGCGGCTCTTTTCCTCCAGCTCGAAGGTGCTGACCCCGGGCCGGCAGAGCCCGACCAGTTCGTTCAGGATATTCGCCACCACCTGGTTCGGTCTTTTCATCTTTTCGATCTCATCCCGAGTCCGGAGCACAACCATCAGGCCGCTCCCAGCGCCTGCTTGATCTTGTGAAAGATTTCGTCAATGGAGCCCTGCCCTGCCACGTTCTTGACCAGGCCCTTCTTGCCGTAGTATTCCACCAGCGGCGCGGTCTGGTCGTGATATACCTTGAGCCGCGACTTGATCACATCTTCCTGGTCATCGTCGCGCTGGTACAGCTCGCCGCCGCACTTGTCGCATTTTCCGGCGACCTTGGGCTTGTTGAACTCGACATGATACATGGCCGAGCAGTTCTGGCAGGTCCTGCGGCCGGAAATCCGGCGGACCACTTCCGCGTCCGGGACCTCAACCTCCACCACCGCGTCCACTTTCATCTTGAGCTGGTCCAGCATTTTATCGAGAGACTGGGCCTGGGGGATGGTGCGGGGAAACCCGTCCAGGATGAACCCCTTTTTCGTGTCCGGCTGTTTCATCCTTTCCTCGACCATGCCGATCACGACCTCGTCCGGGACCAGGGCGCCCTTGTCCATGTATTCCTTGGCCTTCTTGCCCAAGGCGGTCTGGTTCTTGACCGCGGCGCGGAACAGATCCCCGGTTGAAACCTGGGGAATTTTGAAATGCTCGATCAATTTTTGGGCCTGGGTTCCTTTCCCGCTTCCGGGCGGCCCCAGCAGAATCATTCTCATTTTACCTCCTCCTTCCCTTCATCTTTGCGCCTTTGGGTCCCAGGAATCCCTCATAGCTGCGGGCCAGGAGATGCGCCTCGATTTGTTGCGCCGTGTCCATTGCCACTCCCACCACGATTAAAAGGCTGGTGCCTCCAAAGTAGAAGGTGACGCCCGCGGCGTTGATGAAGAGCGAAGGCAAAATGCAGATCACGACCAGATAGATGGCACCCACGGAGGTGAGCCGGGTGAGAACCCGGTCAATGTAATCCGCGGTGGTTTGTCCGGGCCGGACCCCGGGAATATATCCGCCGTGGCGTCTCAGGTTCTCGGCCACATCAATGGGATTGAAGACCACCGCGGTGTAAAAGAAGGTGAAGAAGACGATCATGATGCCGTACATGGTGGCGTATTGCCAGCTGAGCGGGGAGAGCGCGGACTTGAGCCAGTCAAAGAACGGGCTTTCCACCGGGAAGAACTGGCTGAAGGTGAGCGGGAAACTGAGCAGGCTGGAGGCGAAGATGGGCGGGATAACTCCGCTGGTGTTGATCCGAAGGGGGAGATGAGTTTTCACGCCCTTGAACATTTTCCGGCCCACGGTCCGGCTGGGATACTGGACGGAGATCCTGCGGCTGGCCCGCTCCATGAAAATGATCCCGGCGATCACGAGCACCATGAGGATGATCAGGCCGAGGATGGAGAAAAAGGAAAGCTGGCCGGTTCTCCAGAGGGTCAAGGTGGACGCCAGGTTGTTGGGAATGTTGTCCACAATTCCGAAGAAGATGATGAGGGAGATGCCGTTTCCGATGCCGCGCTCGGTGATGAGTTCGCCCTGCCACATGAGGAAAATGGTCCCGGCGGCAAGGGTGAACATGGTGGTAACGATGAACAGGGTTCCGGGTTCGGGAACCACCGGGGCGTTCCCCACCCTCATGCGGGTGAGCCAGACGCTGACCCCGATGGCCTGGGCTGCGCTCAAGCCGACCGTGAGATAGCGGGTGTACTGGTTGATTTTCTTGCGGCCGAGGTCGCCTTCTTTCTGGAGCTGTTCCAGATAGGGGATGACCACGCCGAGGAGTTGGAGGATGATGGAGGCGGTGATGTAGGGCATGATGCCGAGTCCGATGATGCTCATTCGGAAGAAGGCCCCTCCGGTGAAGGTGTTGAGCAGTCCGAACACGGTCCCGGCCTGCTCGCTCAAATAGGTCGCCAAATGGCCGGCGTCCACCCCGGGCACGGTCACATGGGCGCAGAGCCGGTAGACCGTGAGCATGAAGAGGGTGAAGAGCAGCCGGCGCCTCAGTTCCGGAATCTTATGGATATTGGAAATCCCGGCCATGCTACTTGATTACCTCGGCTTTCCCGCCCGCCTTTTCAATCTTGGCCTTGGCCGGTTCGCTGAACTTTTGCGCGCGCACGGTGAGCGCCCTTGAGAGCTCGCCGTCGCCCAGAATTTTGACGGGCAGATTTTTTTTGAGCAGCCCCGCGGAACGGAGTTCTTCCGCGGAGACCACGGCGCCCTGGTCAAAGCGGTTCAAATCGGAGAGATTGACCACGGTGTAGGCGATCCGGAAGGGATTGTGGAAGCCGCGCTTGGGTAGCCTCCGGATCAGGGGCATCTGCCCGCCTTCAAAAGCCACGGTGCGCTTGTCCCTTCCGGACCGGGAGTTCTGGCCCTTGGATCCCCGGCAGGAGGTCTTGCCGTGGCCGCTGCCGATGCCCCGGCCGATGCGCTTAGGCTTGTGCCGGGAGCCGGCCGGGGGTCCGATTTCATTGAGGTTACTCATTCGATTCCTCCACTTCCAAGAGGTGGATGACTTTCTTGACCATGCCCCGGACGGCCGGGATATTCGGCCGCACCACGGTTTGATGGCGCTTGCGCAGTCCCAGGGCCTTGACGGTTGCCCGCTGGTCCGGGAGCGTGGAAATAACGCTCCGTTTCAAAGTGATCTTAAGATTTTTCGCCGGTTTCTTTGCCATGCTTATCTCCCTCACAACTCCTCAACCGTTTTGCCTCGGCGGGCGGCCACCTGGTCCGGCGATTCCAGCCGGGTCAGTCCGTCAATGGTTGCCGCGACCACATTCATGGCGGTCGAACTCCCCAACACCTTGCTCAATATATTTTTGATCCCGCACACTTCCATCACCGCGCGCACGGCGCCGCCGGCGATGACGCCGGTCCCGGCCCCGGCGGGTTTCAAGAGCACCCGGCTGGAGTCCTGCTCGCCGATGATCTCGTGGGGGATGGTGTCTCCGGCCGCGATGGGGACTTCGACCATGCGCTTCTTGGCTTTTTCCATGCCCTTGCGGATGGCGTCCGGAACCTCGTGGGCCTTTCCCATGCCGTAGCCGACTTTGCCCTTGCCGTCTCCGACCACCACCACCGCGCTGAAGTGGAACCGCTTACCGCCCTTGACGACCTTGGCGACGCGGTTGATGAAAACCACGCGGTCCAGTAATTCGTGCTCTCGATTGTCTAGCGCCACTTTCTACCTCCTAAAATTCCAGACCGGCTTCCCGGGCCCCCTCGGCCACGGCCCGGACCCGCCCATGATAGAGAAAGCCGTTCCGGTCAAAAACCACCTTCTTGATCCCCTGTTCCAGACATTTCTGAGCGAGGGCCTTGCCGATTTCCTTGGCCGCGGCCTTGTCGCCGGTTTTCTTGAGCTTGCCCTTGAGCTCCTTGTCCAAGGAACTGATAGTTACCAGGGTATGCCCTTCCAAGTCGTTGATGATCTGGGCGTAAATATGTTTCTGGCTGCGGAAGACGCACAGCCGGGGCCGGGAGGCGATCCCCCGCACGGACTTGCGCACCCGCGCCTGCCTGATTTCCCGTTTGATCCTTCTGCTCGATTTCATGTTCACCAATCCCCGAATTTATTATTTGGTGGTGGCGCCGGGAGCGCCCGCGCCGGCCGCGGCCTTGCCCGCCTTCTTCCGGACCACTTCCTTCTCGTAACGGATACCCTTGCCTTGGTAGGGCTCGGGCGGCCGGATGGCCCTGATTTCGGAGGACACCTCGCCGACCTTATGCTTGTCAATGCCCTTGATGGTGATTTTGCTCTTGTCCACCGAGACCTCGATGCCTGGCGGGATCGGGTATTCGACCGGATGGCTGAACCCGGCCGCGACCACCAGGGCTTTGCCCTTGACCTCGGCCTTGTATCCCACCCCGACCAGTTCAAGCCTCCGCTCAAAGCCCTCGGTCACGCCCTGAATCATGTTTTTTATCAAACTGCGGTAGGTCCCGTGAAGAGAATCCGCGATTTTGCTCTCCTGCAACCGCTTCACCTTCAACTCGTCGCCCGACACCTCCAAGTCCACCTCGGGCCGGAGCTTAAGGGTCAGTTCTCCCTTGGGGCCTTTCACGCGCACCAGCGGGGCCTGCCACTTGACCTCCACGCCCTTGGCCAGCGCAATCGGTTTTTTTCCAATCTTGGACATGCTTACCTCACCATACCCGGCAAAGAATTTCTCCGCCGACCTTTTCTTTTCGCGCGTCCTTGTCGGTCATCAGTCCCTTGTTGGTGCTCAGGATGACAACCCCCAGGCCCTTGCGGACCAAGGGGATGTTGTCCACGCCCACATAGACCCTCCGGCCCGGGGTGCTGACTTTTTCCAGACCCACGATCACGGACTTCTTCTGCTCGTCGTATTTAAGGAACACCCGGAGACTTTCGCGTTGGTTTTCCTGGATGACCTTGAAGTTCTTGACGAAGCCCTGGGCTTTGAGGATTTGGGCCAGTTCCAGCTTGAGCCGGCTCCCGGGCATGTCCACCAATTCCTTCTTGGCGACCGCGGCGTTCCGGATCCGGGTCAGCATATCCGCGATGGGGTCGGTCATAACCATTTTTCTCTCCTCACCAACTCGCTTTAATCACGCCGGGAATTTTTCCCTCGAGCGCCAAAGTCCGGAAACAGATCCTGCACATGTTGAACCTGCGCAGGTAGGCCCTCCGCCGTCCGCACAGCGGGCAGCGATGGTATTTCCGGACCTTGAACTTCGGCGTCCGCTGCGATTTGATCATCAGCGATTTTTTAGTCATCCCGCAAGCCTCCTCAACTTTCCCGGGGGAAAGGCATTCCCAAAAGTTTCAATAATTCCTTGGCTTCCTCGTCGGTCTTGGCCGAGGTCGCAATGCTTATATTCATGCCCTGGACCCGCTCGACCTTGTCATAGCTGATCTCGGTGAAAATAATCTGTTCCTTCAGCCCCAGCGAATAGTTGCCCCGACCGTCAAAGCCCTTGGGGTTGAGCCCGCGGAAATCGCGCACCCGGGGCAGGGCGATGTTGAAGAAGCGGTCCAGGAATTCATACATGCGCTCGCGCCGGAGCGTGACCATGGCGCCGATGGGGACGCCGGCGCGGAGCTTGAAATTGGCGATGGATTTCTTGGCCCGGGTCACGACCGGCTTCTGGCCCGCGATCAATCCCAGTTCCTCGGAGGCGGTGTCAATGACCTTGATGTTCTGGATCGCGGCGCCCAGTCCCATATTGATGACGACTTTCTTGACCTCCGGCACCTCGAGCTGGTTCTTATAGCCGAACTTTTTCATCAGTTCCGGCACCACGGTTTTCTTGTATATGTCTTTAAGCCTAGCCATAACTAAAGCCTCCCTAAATCTGCTCGGAACAATTGCCGCAAATCCGAACCCGCTTGCCCTTGCCCAGCCTCGAGTTGCCGGCGCGCATGGGCTGATTGCACTTGGGACATACCAGCATCAGCTTGCTGACCTTGATCGGGGCCTCCTTCTCGATCACGCCGCCCTGGGGCGCGAGCGGATGCCCCGGCCGCACATGGCGCTTGACAAAGTTCATGCGCTCGATGATCGCGGTCCGCTTTTTGGTGACCACCCGGAGCACCTTTCCGGTCTTGCCCCGCTCGTCCCCCGCGGTGATCATCACGGTATCGCCCTTCTTGACATGGAAACGATTCATCCGTGGCTCGCTCATAGCACCTCCGGCGCCAGCGAAATGATTTTCATGAATTTTTTCGCCCGCAGCTCCCGGGCCACCGGCCCGAATACGCGGGTGCCCAGGGGCTCGAGCTGGGCGTTGATGAGCACGGCGGAATTGTCGTCAAACCGGAGAAAGGTGCCGTCGGACCGGGGGATTCCCTTGCGCGTCCGCACCACCACCGCTTTGAGCACCTCTCCCTTCTTAACCTTGGAGTCGGGCATGGCCTCCTGCACCGCCACCACGATCACATCGCCGACCGTGGCATACCGGCGACGGCTCCCGCCCATCACCCGGATGCAGAGCACCGAGCGCGCGCCGGAATTGTCCGCCACATTCAAGACCGTTTCATTTTGAATCATTTCCGGCTACCTCTTCACTGATAATTGCGCCGCGTTCCAGCACCTTGAGCACCGAAAAACGCTTGTTCCGGCTTAGGGGCCGGCTCTCGATGATCTCCACCCGGTCGCCGACCCGGCACTGGTCGCTCTCGTCATGAGCCATGAATTCCTTGCGTTTTTTCAGATATTTTTTGTAGGTCGGATCCATCACGGTCCGTTCGACCAGGACCATGACGGTCTTGTCCATCTTGTCGGACACGACCACGCCCTGCAAAACCTTCTTTTTGGATTTCTCTCCGCTCGCCATTATTTCTTCCCCTTCAGGTTCCGCTCCCGGATCACGGACAACACCCGGGCCAGGTCTTTCCTGGTTTTGCCCAGCAGCGCGGTGTTGTTCAACTGGCCGGTGGCCTTTTGGATTTTGAGGTTAAACAAACTCTTTTTGAGTTCCTCGGCCTTGGCCAGAACCTCGTCCTCGCCCATGGTTCTCAAGTCATTGGCCCACATATTGGCGCTCCCTTAATACCACCCGGGTCGGGATGGGTAGTTTGTGGGAAGCCAGGCGGAAGGCCTCTTTGGCCATCTCGCCGGGCAGCCCTTCCAGCTCGAACAAAATCCGGCCCGGCTTGATCACCGCGACCCAGACTTCGGGGTTTCCCTTGCCTTTGCCCATCCGGGTCTCGAGCGGCTTTTTGGTGATGGGCTTGTCCGGGAAAATCCGCACCCAGAGCTTGCCGCTCTTCTTCACAAAGCGGATGATGGCCACGCGGCCGGCCTCGATCTGGCGGTCGGTCATCCAGCAACGGTCCAGGGCCATCAGCCCGAAATCTCCAAAGGCCAGGCGGTTGCCGCTGGTGGCGTTGCCTTTGCGGCGGCCTTTTTGCTGTTTCCGCCATTTGGTTTTTTTGGGTTGCAACATTTACTTATTCTCCATTTGGTCATCAAATTCTTTACAACTTGGACTGCTCGAGTCCCTTGCCTTTCAGGATTTCGCCCTTGAAGATCCACACCTTGACCCCGATGATGCCGTAGGTGGTCTTGGCCCGGGCATATCCATAGTCAATGTCGGCGCGGAGCGTGTGCAGGGGCACCCGACCGTCGCGGTACCACTCGGCCCGGGCGATTTCGCCTCCGCCCAGCCTGCCCGCGGTGCGGGTCTTGATGCCCTGGGCGCCGAACTTGCGGGCCAGGGTCATGGACTTTTTCATGGCGCGGCGGTAGCTGACCCGGCGCTCGATCTGGAGCGCGACATTTTCGGCCACCAGTTGCGCGTCCGCTTCCGCGGGCCGGACTTCCATGATGTTCACGAAAATTTCGCTGGTGGTGAACTGCTGGAGCTCTTTTTTCAGAACCTCGACTTCCTGTCCCCTCCGGCCGATGATCATGGCGGGCCGGGCGGAATGAATGTTGACCCGGCATTTATTGGTCGAACGCTCGATCTCGATCTTGCTGATCCCGGCGTGATAGAGCTTGTTCTTGACATAGTTACGAATCTTCAGGTCTTCATGCAGGAGCTTGGTGTAATCCCGGTCCGCATACCATTTGGACTCCCAGCCCTTGATGTATCCCAGTCGGAAGCCGATCGGATGAGTTTTCTGACCCAAAACAACACCTCCCTTTATTCTTCCGCCAGCACGATTTCGATGTGGCTGGTGCGGTGGCGGATGGTGGTCGCCCTTCCCATCGCGCGCGCCTTGAAGCGGGCCATCATGGTCCCGCCGTTGACGACAATTTTCCGGACATACAGGCTAGATATGTCCAGGCTCTTCTTCTGCTCGGCATTGGCAATCGCCTGGTTGAGCACCCGCAGAATGATCCTGGCCCCTTTTTTGGTGTTGAATTTCAGGATGGCCCGGGCGTCTTCAACCTTTTTGCCCCGGATCGCGTCCGCGACCAGGCGCGCCTTTCTCGGGGCGATCCTGATATATTTACTCCTTGCCACTGCCTCTGCCATTTTAGTTCCTCATTTCGCTTCTACGGTTTTCGCCTTGCGGTCCGCGGAATGCGCGTGAAAGGTGCGGGTGGGCGCGAACTCGCCCAGCTTGTGCCCGACCATGTTCTCGGAGACAAAAACCGGAATGAACTTTCTTCCGTTATGCACCTGGAAAGCCAGCCCGATCATATCGGGGGTGACGGTGGAACGGCGGGACCAGGTTTTAATGGGTTTCCGGTCCCCGGTCCCCTTGACCACCTGTACTTTTTTGAGCAGGTGCTCATCCACAAACGGTCCTTTTGATAATGACCTGGGCAAAGTGATCCTCCTTATTTCTTCCGGCGCTTCACGATAAACTGATCGGTCCGCTTGTTACCGCGGGTCTTGTAACCCATGGTGGGGATTCCCCAAGGCGTGGTCGGGTTGCGGCCCGGATGGCTTTTGCCCTCGCCGCCGCCGTGCGGATGGTCCACCGGGTTCATGGCCACGCCCCGGACATGGGGCCGTCTGCCGCGCCACCGGTTCCGGCCGGCCTTGCCGATCAACACATTGACATGGTCCACATTGCCGACCTGTCCCACCGTGGCCCAACAATCCAAAAAGATTTTGCGCTCCTCGCCGCTGGGCATCCGCACCAGGGCGTATTCGCCTTCCTTGGCCAGGATCTGG
>CAIUDS010000280.1 GCA_903897985.1 uncultured delta proteobacterium | reverse complement strand
TTTACCCGCGTCTAGCGGCTTTTATTAGCCTGTTCCCCGCCCAAATTGAACGCAGTTAAATATAATCTCCTTTTTCCGTTTGTCAATACCCGCTTCAAGATTTTTGTGGCGCTTTCAAATCCGAAATTAAAAATTGGTCCTGGCAATGCCATCCGGGAAAAGCACAAGTTGAAAAATCGTCAATTTATCAGCTAATTATGGAAGATTCCTTAAGTATATTATGAAATAGACCTTGCTGGTCCGTTTTTTCCAGTCCGTGCGCGAAAGCTCCTCGCTGTCCCATCCAAAAATCTCGGTCGCCTTCCGGTATTCCATTTTCAGTCTGGCGTCGCCGGCAATAGCCCGATCAAATTCGCTATGGCCGATTACGGTGCCGTCGGGATAGCGATGTTCGAGGCTGACAATGCAAAAAGGTTCCTGGTTGAAAATATAATCCAGGTCGGTGGTGAGGGAGGAAATCCCCGGTAGTCGCCCGAGATGGCGGTCCACCAGCCCCATGGTGTCAATGATGCGGTCGTGGTTTGCGAAATAGCCGATGTAGCCGATGTCTCCCAGCGCGATCGTCTGGTCCTGCCAGACATATTTCTTGAGCCAGTCCGCGGCGGGCACATAGAATTTGCTCTGGTCCCGGTGCCAGGTCTGGTCGTGGCTTTTGGTCGCGCGGTATCGGACCACGGAGAAAATATTTAGGGCCAGCGCCAGACCGGTTACCAGATAAAGCAGTCCCCGGTCCTTGCCCTCGTTTTTGCCCGAAAGCCATTGCGAGCCGAACAGGATCATGCCGACCCCGGCGAACAGGGGCAGGAGCGGGACCGCGAGCCGGAACCCGGGCATCCAGTCCCCGCCGGCCGCAAGCAGGAAAAGGAGGTAAGCCGCGCAAAAGGCGAGGGAAACCTTGATCGAGAACGAGAGCTGCTTGGCCCAGACCGCTCCGGCCACGATGACGAGAATCAGGACCAAACTGGCGGGGTTGTTGATGAAAAAATTACCCAGATAAATGGCGCCTTCGCGCAGCCCGGCGAGTCCCAGGCCGGTTTTGGCGTAAAAAGTGTTTGGGAGCAGGCTGCGGTAGTAGATGGACCGCCAGAGGAAGTAAGCGAGGTATGGGATGAGGAACCAGAGCCAACCGAGCGCGGTCCTTCTCCGGCTCATCGGCTCCTTGCTCAGCCGGAAGAATTGCGCCGCGGCTATGACCGCGAAGAGCAGGATTCCGTCCGGCCGGGTCAGGGCGAAAAGCAGGCAGAGGATGTTTGCGGTCCAGTTCCGCTCGAGGCTCAAGGCATAGACGGTTGCGATCAGGACCAGGCTGAACAGCGGGGTCTCCAGTCCTTCCACCTGCCAGATGGCGAAATAGAGGTTGGTGGCGAGCATGGCCGCGGCAATCAGACCCAGCCATTTGTTCTCGGTCTCGCGCCGGACCCAGAGGAACAGGAGCGCGGAGGATGCGAGGGAAAAAGTCACCCCCAGGAATTGGGCGATGAACCGGGCGGTCAGGCCGAGTTTGAACCCGAGGGCCAGGATGATCACCCAGAGAAAATTGGAATAACCCTCGACCCGTTCCAGACCGGCGTCCGCGGGGGAGCGGTTATAGACCAAGCCGAAGCCATTGGTCAGGTTGCGGCCATAGCGCGCGGAGATATAGGCGTCATCCACCAGGTCGCGGCATTGGAGGATGACGAGCAGGAGTTGGAAAGCGAAGACGGAAAGAAACAGCCAAAAGAAGAGGTCCCTTTTCGAGAAAGCCGCGAGAAATTTTTCTTTGAGGGTTATCACCCTCGCGGGAAGGCCGGGCATCAATAATTTTCCATGAAATATTCGATGGTCCGGAGCAGGCGCTCGAGCTTGAAAGGCTTGGTCACGAATTCGTCGCAGCCCGACTCAAAGGCTTTCCGGATTTCCTTCTTGCCCGCGGCCCGGCCGGTCAGAATAATCGGGAGGTCCCGCAGAATCTGGTTTCCTTTCATCGCCGCGCAGAACTCGAACCCGTCCAGCCAGGCCAGCCCCAGGTCCAACAGCACCAGGTCAAAGGCATGAGTCTCGATGATTTGGGCCAGCTCCGCGGTATCCGCGGCGAACAGCGCCGAGTAGCCTTGCTTTTCCAAAGCCGTGGCCAGCGGTCCCGCGCTCTCCTCTTCATCGTCCACCACCAGGACCTTCTTCACCGCATGGGCCGAGCGCAGCTTGCGGTATTCCTCGAGGTCAACCACCTTCTCGGTCAGGAACCGCTCGCGCCGGAGTTTTTCGATCTGATAGCCCAGACTCTTGGCGGACAGGATCAACTCGCTGATCCTGACCGAGGACTGCCGGTTTTCTTTTTTCGGATCGCTCAAATTTTTTCCCCTGCCTGCAATTTGAACTTCCCGCTTAAGATACTAGCATCCAAAATCGGCTAACGCAAGATTTTTTCGCGGATAAGTTTAGCAGGGTGTTGAAAATCTCGAATGGCCACAGTCATTCCCGCGAACGCGGGAATCCAGGTTATTGATAATGCTGGATTCCCGGTCAAGCCGGGAATGACAGAAAGGGGTGCCGGAGCCATTTTTCAACACCCTGTT
>CAIUDS010000279.1 GCA_903897985.1 uncultured delta proteobacterium | reverse complement strand
TATTGGGAGAACCCCCAGCGCGGTCGCAATGAAGGCATGTAATTTTGCCAGCCTCGACCCGCAACTACATGCGCGCAAAATTAAGGCTCTCGGCAATGTCAGCCGTGCCGATCGCGAACTTTGGGAAGCCTTTGCGCAAAACTCCGAAATGGTTGCCCTCGAGGCCGAAGTCGCCTATAAGGCTTTTACCGGAAAAGAGCCGGAGGATTATGTTCCGGAGGTCGGTTTGATTGAGAAGTCGCAGGTACGACCGGCATTGTCGGCGTCACATGAACTCGGAAGCCGATTGAAGCTGCCCGGCGGACCGACGGAAGTTGAAACCACCGTGAAGGCGAGGCGCGTTCAATCCTTCTTCCGCGCTGCTGTGCTCGCGTCCTATGAAAACCGCTGCGCTCTCACAGATCTGGCAATACCCGAACTGCTCAACGCCAGCCATATCATCCCTTGGAGCGTCGATTCCGCGCGTCGCGCCGACCCGCGCAACGGCATCTGCCTTAATGTTTTCCACGACCGCGCCTTCGACCGGGGGTTGTTGACGTTCGATAAAAACCGGTGCGCAGTCATATCATCGCGTATCGGCGATGCGAATGAAAACCCGCTTCACCGGGAACTGTTACTTAAGATCGTGGGGCGTCCCCTTCACCTCCCCTCCCGCTTCCAGCCGGACGCCCAAGCTCTCGCATACCATCGTGATCATATCTTCAAACGATGAGGCTTCCCTCCGTCCAGGTGAACGGCGGACGCATCGCGCCCGGCCGCGCTTGCTCGTGATTTGAACGGCCCTCATAAAACAATTACAATATCAGTATGAAAGTAATCAAGAGATCGTCGGCAAAAAAGCTCAAGATGCAGAGCCGGTTCAACGCCATTTTCGAAAAGCGGGGCAAATGGTGGATCGGCTATGTCGAGGAACTGCCCGGCGCCAACAGCCAGGGCCACACTTTAAAGGAAGTCCGCGAGAATTTGAAAGAGGCGGTAAAACTGGTTATCGAAACCAATCGCGAGTTGTCTCTGCCTGACGGCCCGGGACAGAATATTATCAAGGAACAAATCAGGGTTTCGGTCTAGGCCGTCTTGAAACGCAAGGAGCTCATCCGCTATCTCTCCCGTAAAGGATGTTCGCTCAATCGGGAAGGCAAAAAGCACTCAATCTATATCAACCCTGACAAAAAGTTTTCCAGCGCCGTGCCTCGTCACCAGGAAATTGACGACAAGCTTGCCCGCAAAATATGCCGGGACTTGGGAATCGAAGAAATTTGAAAATGGCAATCGAAATCGCTAACGGCATCTTTTTCCTCCCCGGCCGGCGCAAGGGCGGGTACCCGTTCTGCAACTCGGTCTTCGTGCAGGACGAAATTCCGACGATCATTGACCCGGCCAGCAACCGCGCGGAGCTGGCTTTGCACAAGGACGCCCAACTCGCGATCCTGAGTCATTTCCACAACGATCACATCCGCGACCTGAAACTTTTCCCGGAAGCCCAGATCGCGATCCATGAAAAAGAAGCCTTGGCTTTGTCGGACCGGAACGCGGTAGTGGACCTGATTTTTTTCCCGGACGAGCCCGCGGAAGAAAAGCAATCGTGGATGGCCCGAAAGGCGCGCGAGATGAGGTCGGAGTGGGGATGGAAAGCCGGCCGGACCTTCAAGGACCATGACGAAATTATCCTCGGCAAAACCCGGGTCCAGGTCGTGCACTGTCCGGGCCACACCATCGGCCACTGCTGCTTCTGGTTTCCCGACCCGGAAATCCTGTTCACCGCGGACATTGATCTCACCGAGTTCGGGCCGTGGTATGGCAACGCCTGCTCGGATGCCGAGACCTTCTGGTGCTCGCTGGAAAAACTCAAGAAGTTCAAACCCAAGCTGGTGGTTACCGGGCACGAGATGGGCCTGGTCCAGGGCGAGGGCTTCCCTGCCCTGCTGGACCGGTTCCAGGACAAAATCATCGAGCGTGAAGCCAAAGTTCAATCGAGCCTGACCGAGCCGAAAACCCTCGAGCAAATCGTTGAGCTTGGAATCATCTATGGCGATTTCCTCAAAAAAGCGCCCGGGCTGCGGCCGCCCGAGCGC
>CAIUDS010000278.1 GCA_903897985.1 uncultured delta proteobacterium | reverse complement strand
GTCAATGAAATCTATAATGATGATCCCGCCTAGGCTGCGCAGCCGGAACTGCGAAACGATCTCGCGCACCGCCTCTAAGTTGGTCCGCAAAATGGTGTCCTCGAAATCGCGCGTGCCGATATACTTGCCGGTGTTCACATCTATGGTGGTCAGCGACTCGGTCTCGTCAATTACGATAAAGCCGCCGCTCTTGAGCCAGACCCGCTTGTCCAGGGCCTTGTCCAGCTCCAGCTCGATCCCGTAATGGTCAAAGAGCGGCTCGGTCCCGTTCCAGAGTTCGACAATTTTTTCCTGCTCCGGCGAGGTCGTCTTTATGAAATTACGGACCCGCTCGCTGCGCGTCGGGTCGTCCACCAACACCTTGGCGGTGTTGGGGTCGAGGTATTCGCGCAGGATCCTCAGTTCCAGGTCCGGCTCCTGGTAGATCGGGCTGGGGGTTCGGCTCTTGAGCGCGCGGTCCTTGATCTCGCTCCAGAGCGCGACCAGGTAATCCAGCTCGCCCTTGATCTCCGCATCCTGAGCCCGCCCGCACGCGGTCCGGATGATGAAGCCGCCGGCGCTCTCCGGCCGCAGGCTATCCACCAGCTTGCGTAGCCGGAACCGATCGCGCTCATTCTCGATCTTGCGGCTCACCCCGATCTGTCTGACCTCGGGCATATAGACCAGGAATCGGCCGGGGATACTGATGTAAGTGGTGATCTGGGCGCCCTTGTCCCCCAGCGGCTCCCGGATCACCTGCACCATGATTTCCTGGCCCTCCTTTAAAAGGTCCTGGATCTGGACCGCGCCCGGAAGATATTTCTTCTGGTCCGCGTCCTCCATGTCAATATCGTCGGCCCCGATCTGGAGCAGACCGGGATCCAGCGGGGAGATTTCGGCCACATACAGGAACGCGGTCCGACGCAGCCCGATCTCCACGAAGGCCGACTGCATGCCCGGCAGCACCCGGGTTACCTTGCCCTTGTAAATGTTGCCGGCGATGCCCCGCGCGTTCTCGCGCTCGATGAAAATCTCGCTCAGTTCCCCGTCTTCGAGCAGGGCCACTCGGGTCTCGAAACTCTCCGCATTCACCAAAATCAAGTTCGGCATTTTTTTACGATCTCCTTCGCGGCCGGGCTCCGGGTCTGCCCCGGACCGCGCTTTCCGGATAACTCACCGGCCGCTGTTCCCGGAAATAAACCTGCGAGCGCCGGTACCGGAGCCGGGAGGCCTCCGGCGCGCTCAGCCCGAAAACATTAGCCACCACCTCGGTGGGCTTCACCCCCGGGCCTTCGGAATTGATGATGCCAAAACGCAGACCGCCCCCCGCGGGCAACTCCATGAAACTAATCTTTTGCCGCAAGTCTATCCGCCGCCCGCCCTTCTCGCGCACCTGCTCGATCATGAAACTGGACGAGCCCAAAAACGCGGCAATCCGGTCCGGACCGAACCGGTCTTTGAGTTCGTCCGGGATGTGCGCCACATATTCAATGGCCGAGATGACCTGAGTGATGGAGGGGGTCTGGAGGGAAATCTCCTTGACCTCCAGGATTTCGATGCCCAGGGGCAAGCCCCTTTGAAGCTGGTCCTTTACTTGCTCCACCGGCCAGCGCTCCAAGATTTCCACTTCGAGAAACTCGACCTCGCTCTCGACCCCGACCGGGGGCATGGGTCCGAAGGAAATTTTGGGCAGGGGATGAAACCCTTGGCTATATCTCATGGGCAGGCCGGCCCTGCGGACGGCGCGCAGGAACATCCGGTTGTTTTCGAGCGGACCGAGGAACCGGAGGTCGTCCAGCCGACTGTATTTGATGAGGTATCGGAAATGAAGTCCTTCCTGCGGACGCGCCGAGTCCAGGCTCTTGAGCAAATCCTCTGGGCAGCTCTTTTGCTCGGCCGGCCGGCAACTGGGCGCGATTTCCTTCTGGTCGCAAACCCCGCAGAAGTCGCCGCAGCCGGAGACTCGGCAATCGGCGGTAAGCTCTCCGGTCCGGGAGCGCGCGCGCTCCTTGCGCAGGAAACTTTTTTCCACGCCCGGGTCCAGGTGTTCCCACGGGAACCAGGTGTTTTCGTCCCGCTCCCGCAGATAGGCTTCCGGATTGATCCCGGTTTTTTCAAAGGCGTGGAGCCAGGTCTCGAGCTGGAACTGCTCGCTCCATCCGTCGAAGCGGGCGCCGGCAAGGAAAGCCTGCTCGATGGCCGGAGCGAGTTCGCGGCCGGCGCGGCTGAATACGCCTTCGAGGAAACTGCTGGGCGGGCTTTCAAAACGGAACCGGACGCGGCCGCGGGGCATCTCTCGGCGGAGCTGTTCGCGGATTTCGGTCAGTTCGGAAATGCCGGCCTGCTTTTCCCACTGGAAGGCCGTGTGGGGCTTGGGGATGAAGCCGCTGACGCTGAGGTTGAACTGGGCGGAAGGCTGGACCCGTTTGGCCATGCCATTGAGTTCGTGCATGATCCGGCCGATGCCCGCGAGGTCTTCCGCGGTCTCGGTCGGGAGTCCGACCATGAAGTAAAGTTTAAGTGTGCGCCACCCGGCCGAAAGCACCTTTTCCCCGGTCGCCAAAATTTCCGAGTCCGTGATCTGCTTGTTGAGGGCGCGCCTTAGTCTTTCGCTGCCGGCCTCGGGCGCGATGGTGAACCCGGTCTTGCGCACGCGCTTGATGGCCTCGAGCAGGATGGGCGTGAGCGAGTTCACCCGCAGGCTCGGGAGCGAGACCGCGACCCGCTTATGCCAGTGCTCAACGATCAACTGCGCGATCAGTTCCTCGATCCCGCAATAATCGCCCGCGGAAAGGCTCAGGAGCGAAAGTTCCTCGTAGCCGGTGCTCTTAAGCCCCTCCCGGCAGAGTTCCAGGATTTTGGACGGGGATTTTTCGCGGTAGGGCCGGTAGATAATGCCGGCGTGGCAGAAGCGGCAGCCGCGCGTGCACCCCCGGGCGAGTTCGATCACCAGCCGGTCGTGGACCGCCTCGGCAAAAGGCACCAGTTGGCGGGTCGGGGAAAAAGCCTGGTTCAGGTCGGGCACTAGCCGGCGCCGGATGGTTTCCGGGGCGCCGGGTTCGGGCCGGATGCCGGTGAGCGTTTGCTTCCCGTCAAATTCCGGCCGGTAAAACGACGGCACATAAACTCCGGGGATTTGAGCCAGTTCGCGGAGCAGGTTTTCCTTGTGGCCGTCCCCGGCGCGTTTCCATTTCCGGCAAACCTCGGCGATTTCGAGGATGGCCGCGTCGGCCTCGCCGAAAAAGAAGGCGTCGAAAAAATCCGCCATGGGCTCGGGATTGCTGGCGCAGGGCCCGCCGCCGATTATGAGCGGCCATTTGCCTTCCCGCCTCTGTTCCGAGCGGAGCGGGATCCCGGCCAAGTCGAGCATGGATAGCACATTGGAGTAGCAGAGTTCGTTGGACAGGGTGAACCCGACCAGGTCAAAGGCTTTAAGCGGGAGCTTGGTCTCCCAGCCATAAAGCGGCGCGGAATTTTTTTTCATCAGCTCGGCCAGGTCGGGCCAGACCGCATACGAACGGTCGCATAAAACGCCGTCCTTGCCGTTCAGGACATGGTAGAGCAGTTGATGCCCGAGGTGGCTGATGCCCACCTCGTAAAGGTCTGGAAAACATAGCGCGCACAGCAGTTCCGCCGAGCCCGGGTCCTTGCGCCAGGCGTTGACCTCCCGGTCAATATAACGGACCGGCGAGCGGACCTGAATCAAAAGCTCGTCAATATTCATTGTTGCTATTGTATCAGAAGACGGCGATTTTTCTACTATGAGGATATTGAGATATTAGAAAACATGAATATAGAGCGGGCGGGGGGCAGAGGATAAGAGGATAGGAGTATAAGAGGATAAGTAAATCTTGCCCAAGTCCGTATCCTCATATTCTCCTACCTGTCCTCCGAAGCCTTGGCGAAGGAGGATCATCTTATCCTCTTATAGGTGGTTGGCGAGGAACCGCAGAATTTCGAGGGCGCCTTTGGTTTCGGGCGCGACCGCCAGGGCCAGGGTGTTGGGTTCGAGGGAACCGAGATGAGAGAGCTCGGCGATTTTTCTGCCCTCGCGCAGGAGGACGGGTTCGAGTTCGCGGGCGAAGTTGGAGGGCGCGAAGGCATAATCGGAGCGGAGCAAGAGGTTCAGGTCGTTGGCGGAGTCGGCGATGCCGATGGTTTTGCGGCCGTCGCTGACCGCGGAGAGTCCGCGGTGTTTGTCATAACCCCGGGGCAGGATGTCCACGGCCACGCTCGAGTAGGTGACCAACACCCGGTCGCGGTAAGCGGTTTTGTCCACGATGCGCTTGACCTTGGCATAGAACGGCCGGGGCGAGTCGGTGAACATGCTGATGGAAGTGAGCCGGTGGGCGAAATAATTCAGTTCCGGGAAATTCATCGAGCGCATGAGTTTTTCCAGCTCCTTGATGGTCCGGCGTTCCTCCCAGGTGGTGATGACCTCCTCGGTCTGCTGGTCCCGGCTCACCGAGCAGCCGGTCTCGAGCACATACCCGTCCATCATCTCGCGCACCGGCGCCGGGACCTTGAGTTCGACAAAGGACAGGTCGTTGCCGGTGCAAAGCCAGAGCACGGCCTTGCTTTTGAGCCGGTCCAGTTCGCGCGCGATCGGGACCACCAGTTCGTCCGCGAATTTTTCTCCGGGCGCCAGCAGGGTCCCGTGCAGGTCAATGCCGATGATGTATTCGCGGACCTTGCGATACTGGATGCAGAGTTCGGAAGCCCCCGGCGAGTAGTCGCTGCAGATTTTGGGCTTGGTGGCATGGATCAAGCAGGCCATGGTCCCGTCCGGATCTTTCTTGAGCCAGTGACAGCGCAGGGCGACCTCGCCGGTGGCGAGGTGGACCGGCTGGTCGTCTTTCCAGATGATGTTCTTGCGCTCCCAGGCCAGCCGCTCCAAGATGTCCATCCGGCCTTCGCTTTGCCAGCGCGCTTCGTCTTCCGCGCTCACATACAGGCTGAAATACGGCTGGCAGCAGTGCGCGCAGCGCCGGCATTCCTTTGGGGCAAACCGATTATCAGCCATGTCCGAGTTGGGCATCTTCTTCCTCTCTGCTATGATAGGAAATGGATATGACCATGTCAAAAGATACCATGGAGCCGGCTTATTTTGACCTGGACGGCATTTGCCAGTTAAAGGTTTATGGCGATCGGGGCCTGGTTTCCGCGGTCTCGAAGGAGTTGGCCTTCTACCGGGTGGACCCGCAAAAAGCCCCAAACGCTTTGGACCTGGAAATAGAGTTGAACCGGCTTAAGGCTTTCAAGCCCAGCTCCAACCCGCGGGAGCTTCCGCCCTATGATTTTTTCAGCCGGCACAAGCTGGCGCGATGGGCGCTCCGGTTCGAGCGGCTCTCCCAGCCGCCCTATCGGGTCCGCTTTTACGGCAATGCCTTCAGCGAATTGATCGTTTCCAAGCAAATCGTCGAGCCTATGATCCGGGTGCTTGCGCAAACGCTCGGGTTTGTTTTCGTGCATTCCGCCGGCCTGGTCAAAGAGGGCAGGGCGGTGGTGGTTGCGGGCGGCGGCGGGAGCGGCAAGACCCGTTTGCTCCTGCAATGGATCAAGCAAGGGCACCCGTTCCTTTCCGACGACTTCACCATCCTCAGTTCCGGCCGGGCTCGCAGATATGTCACTCCGCTCCGGATCGGCGCCCGGCTCCTCAACGAATCGGGCATGGGCAAGAACCTCGCCGCTATTGACCGGCTCTCGGTCTATGGCCGCGCCGCACTCCGCCGGCTCTTGTTCAACTACGCCAAGCTCCAGTCAAAACTCGACATCCAAACGCTGTTCCCGGAAGTCAAGATCGCGGACCAAGTCGAACTTAAGGCGCTCCTGCTGATCGGCCGCGCTGGAATCGAGGCTGGGGCGATTGAATCGCTGGATTGCGAAGCCGCAACGGACCGGCTGCTCGCGATCAACCGGCAGGAGATGTATGGCTTTACCGGTTATCTTTCGGGTTTGCACGAGCGGACCGGAGGGAAAATGTTTTCCGATTTCTTCACGGTCCTTCGTGCCCGTCTGCGCGAGCATCTTAAAAACATTCCCTGCTTTGAAACCAGCCCAATCCGCAACCTCAACCTCCAGGATTTGAATTCGCTGATCCAAAAAATTGACAAAACATTATTAACATAAAACCTATAATATCAATTAGTTTCATGGCTTGTACAAAGAACAGGTTTAAGCAGAGCGGCCGGACTGCGGCTCAGCGGGAAGGGTTTTGGCGTTCTTCGACCAGGTAAATCTTGTATGCTTTTTCGACCAGGTAATGGATCGCGCCGGCGCTGTCAAAGCGGACGAACTCGGGAGCCTGATTATCGAATGAAGCGAGCACATAGTCATAAGGGTTTCCGGGCTTGTCGTTCAGGACCGCGAACTGGCGGTTCTCGATCCCGGCGGCGTAAGCGATGCCCCTGCCGTCCGGGCTGAAAACCGGCGCGCCCAGGATCCGGTCATAGGGCGGTCCCGGTTTTTCGTCCGCCACCACCAGCCACTTATTATCCTGCCGCGCCACATATGCAAAGCGCTTGCTGCCCGGGCTGAACACCAGCGAGCTTTCCGCAATCGCTTCATATTTATCGCCTTCGTTGCCATCCACAACCGCCATCCACCCCGCGCCCGCCTGGGCGAAATATCCCAGCCGCACGCTGTCCGGGCTGAAGGTCAAGGACTGGTCCGAGATCTGGTCGTAGGCGCTGTTCTCATGCCCGTCCAAAACCACCCGAAATTTTTGCCCGGATTGCGCGCAATAGACCAGATGCCGGCTGTCCGGGCTGAAGACCAGGCGGAATATCCGGTCGTATTCTCTCTGTTCCTGCCCGTCCAGGACCACCATCTGCTTTTGTGCGCTCACCGCCACATAGGCCAATTTATTTCCATCCGGACTGAAAACCGGGGTGTCCTCCAGGATGCCGTCATAAGTTTTATTTTCTTTTCCATCCAAAACCACAAAAAATTTGTCTCCCAGTTTTGCGTCATAGGCAAGGCTCGAGCGTTTGCTGAAGGTGATCGAGTCCTGCACGATCCCGTCATAGGGGCCGCTTTCCACCCGGTCCAGCATCACGAATTTCTTGCCGGACAATTTGGCCGCGTAAGCCAGGTGCTGGCTGTCCGGACTGAAGACCGGCGAGCCCCGGGACGCATAGACCGCGGCTTCGCCCGAGACCGCGGTCCCGGCCTGCGAATAAGCCTGGGCATTCATGTAGTATCGGCCCAACCCGGCGGCGAGAATGCCGCCATAAAGGGCCAACTCGGATTGACCGGGCAGCGGAGCGCTCGCCACGATCTCGTCATATTGTTTGCCTTCCTCCGCGTCCAAAACCACCACCCAGTCGTTGCCCAGGCGCGCCGCATAGGCCAGGTGACTACCGTCCGGGCTGAAGCTGAGCGAAGCCTTGGCGATTTCATCGTAAGGGGCGCCCTCGAGTCCGTCCCTGACCACGAACCACTTGCCGGCCAGGCCGGCCGCATACGCGAAATGTTTTCCGTCCAGGCTGAAGACCAAAGAATCGCGCGCGATTAAGTCATACGAGTCGCCCTCGGTCCCGTCCACCACCGCCACGATCTTG
>CAIUDS010000277.1 GCA_903897985.1 uncultured delta proteobacterium | reverse complement strand
TTGATCGAGCTTATGATCGTGGTTGCGATCATCGGGATCCTGGCCGCGATTGCAATCCCGAATTTTATGAGGTTCCAGGCCCGGGCGCGCCAGACCGAAGTCAAGTCCCACCTGGGGGCTATCTATACGGCCTATATCGGCTATCTGAGCGACAACTCCACTTATCCGAGCTCAGCCACCATCGTGCTGACCGCGGGCACTTTCGACTGCCTGCGCATTGCCGACTGGGCGCCCAAGGGCAAGACCCGGTATAACTATGAATGTATGGGCAAGGTTGCGTTCAGCGCCACGGCGCCAAGCGCCGCGGTTATTGCCCCCGGCAGCCCCTGCGGCGGCCCGGCGGCGGCGGCCTCGGCGGCGACCGCCACCACCTTCACGATCCTGGCCTGCGGAAATGTTGACCAGGACCCGGTCCTCGATGAGTGGACCATGAACGATTCCAAGACCCTGGAAAATGTCTGCCCGGATCCGAGAATGGATGCTGCAGGCAGCAGCGGCTGCCCAGTAGCCCCATGACCGAGAGGTCATTGTTTAGTCGGGCAAGCGCATAAGCGGATGAATGAAAGGGGAGGCCATGGAGACCGCTCCTTGTTATTTCCCTTCCCGATTCTGTATACTAAACCGGAGCATGAAAAAATGGGTTTGGTTGCTGCTATTGTTGCTGGCGGCCGCGCTTTTCTGGCTGCCGCTTCTGGTCCCGGGCCATGCGCCCTTCCTGCGCGACCTCTCCAGCGAGATTATCCCCAAGCGCGCGTTCTGGGCCGAGGCGGGCGGCGCGGTTCTCTGGGACCCGCTGGGTTTCTTCGGCCACCCCTTCGCGGCCAACCCCCAGTCCGAGGCCTTTTATCCTTTTAATTTTCTTTTCCTGCTCATGCCGGCCTTCTCGGCCCTGGGATGGTATGTTTTTCTGCATTGGATCCTTTTCCTCTTTTTCTCTTTCCTGGCCTTTTGCGAGTTCGGCTTTGAAAAGGAAAGCGCCTTTGCCATGAGCCTGGCGCTGGGCTTCGGCGGATTTTTTTGTTCGCTCAGCGTTTTGATCGTCCTTTTGAGCACGGTGAGCTGGACCGCGGTGGAACTGTTTTTGCTGGCCCGGGCGATGAAGGATCGCGCTTGGTTTTATTCATTACTGGCGGGATTGGCTTTTGCGGTCCAGATTTTGGCGGGCGAAGTGCAGATGGCCGCGCTGGGCTGGCTGTTGATCGCAATGACGCTGCTCATCCACCGTCCGGCGGGCGTTGGGATCAAGCGGATCGCTTTCGCCCTGGCGGCTGCGCTGGTTTCCGGGATCATCCTCAGTTCTTTCCAATGGCTGCTGACGCGGGAAATGCTCCCGCTCAGCAACCGGGAGGGCGGCTATGGCTGGCGGGAAGCGGAATACTGGTCATTGCTCCCGGCCCGTCTGCGCGAGTTCCTGGTTCCGTCGTATTTTCTTTCCACCCGCGGCGCGCATTTATGGGGGCTTGGTCTGTTCAATTATTATCCCTATTTGCTGAGCATCTATCCGGGCCTGGGCGTGCTGATGATCTCGCTCCGATCGCTCCGGCCGAACGAGTTCCGGGCCTGGCTCTGGTTCTTGGCTTCGCTCTTCGGGACCATCATCGCCCTGGGGCAATATACCCCGGTTTATGGCTGGCTCCTCGGGCACCTGCCCGGCTTTGATCTGTTCCGGTTCCCTGAGAAATTCATCATGCTCCCGGCGTTTGGACTGGTGATGATGACCGGGCTGGGGATGGACGACCTGTTCCGGAGCAAAACCGCCCGGCCGCTGATGGGCTGGAGCTTGATCGCGCTCGGACTGGCGTTGGGACTATTGTTGATAGTTTTTCCCCTGAACCTTTCCAGCCTCGGCAACCGTCTCGGAGACATCCAGAAATACCTCCGCTACCGCTCCCTGTTCCGCTCACTCGCCGCAGCCGCGGTCCTGATTGGCTGGTTCCTGCTGAAACCTTGGGCAGCCCATCCCCGAATGAAGATGCTGGCAGGTCTGGTCATTTTTGTGGACCTGTTTCTCGCTCACCACAACCTGAACCCGGGGATCGTCTCCCAGGCATTCAAAGCCCCGGCCGCGCTCGAGCGCCTGGAACCGTTGTCCTCGCCATCATCCCCGCCGCTCCGGGTCTTCACGGAACCCGCGATCCGGCGGGACGAGCGGATCCAGGGCGTACTCAACCCGGTCGAGGTGTTCGAGCGGATGCGCGACGGGCTGATGCCGTTTTGGCCCATGTATTTTGGACTGGATGACACGCGCGCGCACAGTTCGCTCTACCTGATGGACCAGGACCGCTGGCTGATGCTGCTGGACGATCCGGCGAAGAAATTTCTCACTCTCGCCCGGAGCGGGACCGGGTATTATTTCGAAGTCGGCCGCGGTTTTTCGCGCATCCCCCATTCGGCCCCGCGCGCCGCGATTTATTACCGGGCGGTTTCGGGCCTGAGCCGGGATCAGATCCTTCAAATCTGGCCCGATCCGAACTTTCCCGCGGACCGGCTTCTGCTTTTGGAGGGGGAAGCGGGGGGAGCTCCGGAAGATTCGTTGCTGCCCTGCGCCCGGGCTAAGATTACCGAGTATAAAAACGAGAAAGTTGCGATCGAGGCGGAGGCGAAAACAGACGGGTGGCTGATATTGCTGGATAGTTATTATCCGGGCTGGAAGGCTTATGTTGACGGTAACGAGGAGCCGATTTTGCGGGCGGATGGTTTTTTCCGGGCGGTGCAAATTCCCGCGGGGCGGCACCGGGTGGTTTTCCAATACCGGCCGGAGCCTTTCTACCTGGGTCTGATGCTGAGCGGGGCGGGCTTCGCGGTTTGGCTGGGCCTGCTCTGGTTTTCGCGCGGGAAGAAAATCCGACGATGAAAAGGTCCGCGGAATTAATTTCGGTTGCGGCGTTGTTCACGCTGCTGGAGATTATTTTCTGGTATCCGGCCCTGCTCCCGGGCCAAACTTTGTTCCTGCGGGACCTGACGCTGGACACCGTTCCGCTGCGGACTTTCTGGGCGGCTTCCGGGGGATATGCGCTCTGGAACCCTTACGGTTTTTTCGGGATGCCCTTCGGGGCCAACCCGCAATGCCAGCCGTTCTATCCCTTCAATTTTTTCTATCTGTTCCTGGGCGCGGAACGGGGCCTGGTCTTTTTCATAATTTTTCATCAACTGGTCTTTAATTTCACGCTTTACCTGGCCCTGCGGGAGCTGGGCTTGCAATGGGGAAGCTCGCTGTTCGCCGCGATCGGCCTCGGGTTCGGCGGTTTTTTGTGCTCGAGCACCCTGCTCATCCTGATCCTGAGCACAGTGGCCTGGTTCCCGTTGCTGATATTTTTCCTCTCTCGCGGCGCGCGCCAAAACTGGCTTCGCGCGGGCCTATGGATCGGGGTGCTGGTGGCGCTGCAGATTCTGGCCGGTGAAATCGAAATGGCGGCCATGAGTTGGGTGCTGGCGGTTTTGGCCGCGGGCAGCGGTCCGGAAGGCCGGCCGGGCCGGGGTTTTTCCCGGATGCTCGGGGCCCTTGCAGTCGGCTTGGTTTTTGGACTGGCGCTCTGTCTTTTCCAACTCGCGCTCACGCTCCCGCTGCTCCCGCTCAGCAACCGCGCCGCGGGCTTCGCGCTCGGTGAGGCCCTGACCTGGTCGCTCCGGCCGTTCCAGCTCAAGTCCCTGTTCGTTCCCAACTATCTGTTCCCGGTTTCCGCCGGGGCTTACTGGGGACTCGGCCTTTTCAACGAGTTCCCCTTTTTCCTCAGCCTTTATCTTGGGGCCATGGTTGGTCTGGCCGCGGTTTTCGCCCTGGCCGGCCGGAAAAGATGGCAGGCCGGGCTCTGGCTTTTTACCGGGTTGCTCGCGGTCCTGATCGCCATGGGCGACGACCTGCCGCTCTATGGGCTGCTCCACCAGTTCCTGCCCGGGTTCAAGGCCATGCGTTTCCCCATGAAGTTCCTGTTCATGTCTTCCTTCAGCTTATGCATGCTCGCGGCGCTCGGTCTGGACCAGCTCCGACTCAAGCCGCGGCCGATCACGGGACTGGTCCTCTTGCTCGCCGCGGCCGGCCTGGGCCTTTACATGATTGCGTTTCCCATAACCCTTTCCGGGCTGGGAGTTCACCTTAACTTGATCCCGGACCGGCTGCTCTTGCGATCGGGCATGCGGGTTTCCGCGTTCCTCCTGCTCGGCGGCGGCTTGATCCTGTTGCTGGCCGAAAAAAGAAAGCGCTCGCTCGGAATTCTTCTGGCCGCGGCTTGTTTTGCGGACCTGTTCCTCGCTCACCACCACCTCAATCCCGCGGTCCCGAGCTCTTTTTATCGGCCCAACGCTTTTGTGCGGGAATTGCAAAAGCGGCCGCGGGACGAGAAATATCCGCCCCGAGTCCTGTCGCTCGCGGAGGGGGAACAGGACAGGTATTTATCCCGCCTGACCGACCCGGTCTCGCATTACCGGCGGCAATTGAACAGTCTGGCGGATTTTTCTTCGGTCCGCTATGGACTCGATGATTTGCGCGCATACGGTTCTTTGCATGTTTCCGACATCACGGTCTTCGAGGACCTGCTGGAGCGGGGGAACTCGAGTTCTCGAAAATTGATCCTGGCCCGGGCCGGAGTGGAATATCTTTACCGCGGCCAGTTCGGGTTCAGCCCGGTCGCGGCGCCCTTTCCCCGAGCCTCGGTCTTTTATCAGGCGCGGATGTTTAAGGACCGTGACGAGATCCTCCGGCTCTGGTCTCATCCGGGATTCAATGCCCAGGATACGGTCCTGCTTGAAGGCTCGGGTCTGACGGAGGCGAGCAGCGGGAATGGCGGGTCCGAGCCGGCGAAGATTGTTGCGTATGAAAATGAAAAGGTTGTGATCAAGGCCGCGGCCAAGCAGGCCGGGTGGCTGGTCTTGCTGGACAGCTTTTATCCGGGCTGGCGGGCCTATGTTGACGGCAGGGAGGAGCGGATTTTTCGCGCCGATGGTTTTTTCCGGGCGGTGTCGGTTCCGGCCGGGGAGCATACGGTTGAATTCCGGTATTTGCCGAAAAGTTTTATCTATGGCATGATTGGGAGTGGATTCGGGCTGCTGGCCTGGAGTCTGGCCCTGATTATTTCCTTGCAAAAATGGAAGAGATAAAATCCAGCGAAACGAATTTGTATCCGGTCTGGGCGATTTTCATATTCGTGCTGATTTTAGGGAGCCCGCTGCTCGAGGGGGGGGAAACCTTTCACACGGTGATCTGGTTGCGGCTGTGGGTGCTGGGTTTCGCGCTCTATTATTTCGCGGGCAGGATCGGCCGGGAGCAAATCGAGGTCTGGGCGCCTTATGCGAACTGGATGCTGCTGGCGCTCTGGCTGGTGGTGAGCGTTTCGCTGCTGGTCACTCATTACTATTACATAACGGTCTATTGGTATTCCAACCTGCTGGTCTATCTGCTGCTGTTTTATCTGATCTTGAACCTGTTCGCGGAACCAGCCCCGGGCAAAAAATTGGCGCGGACGGTTTTTCTGGTTCTGCTCGCGGCCGGGGCGATGGAAAGCGTTCTGGGCCTGGGCGGTTATCTGCGTCATCCGGGGGAGCGTTCGAGCGGGAGTTTTTTCAATCCGGCTTTCTATACGGGCTATTTGCTGGCCTTGCTCAGCTTCCCGCTGGCGGGATTGCTGTTTGATTTTTGGCCCGGGCTTTCGGGCGGGAAAAAATGGCTGGTCCGCGCCGGGTTGGGACTGGCGCTCATACTCATTTGCGGGGGCCTGCTGGTTTCCCAGAGCCGAGCTCTGGTTTTCGCGCTGGTCCCGGCCGGCTTGATCCTGCTCTTCCGGTTCCGGCTGCGGGCCGCGGCGGTTTTGGTTTTTCTGGTCTTGGCGGTGGCCTTGGTCCCGAACCCGTTCCGGAGCCGGCTGCTGAGCTTGAGGCAGGACCCCTATGCCTGGGACCGGATCACGATCTGGAAGGGCAGCGCGCGCATGATCCGGCATCATCCGCTGGGGGTGGGGCTGGGGATGTACCAGTTTTATTATGACCGGTACCAGTATCCGCTGCGGGAGGTGAAGATCGGGCGCTACTCCAAGTTCGCCCAGTTCGCGCACAACGAATACCTCAATTTTGCCGCGGAATGCTCGCCGGTCCTGCCCCTTCTGGCGCTGGCCTGGCTGGGGCTTATGCTGTGGCCCCTGGTTGCCATCTACCGCAAAAAACCGGAGGGCCTCGAACCAACCGACCAGGCGCTCCTGCTCGGCTTCAGCGGATCCCTGCTCGGGATCGCGGCCAATGCCCTCTCCGACTCCGTCCTGCATCAGCCCCCGATCATGATCCTGGCCATCGTGGACCTGGCCGGAACCATTTACCTGCTCTCCCATTTTCAGCCGGGGTTGCTCAAAAAAGTCTCATCCCCGATCATGCATCCGGGTTTCCTTAAAATATTCGTTTTCCTCTCCGGGACCATGATCGGAGCGATCATGACTTTCCAGGCCGCGGTGTTCGGGTTGACCTATCACGCGCGGACCATCCCCGGTCTGGAGCAGCGCCTCAACTATCTGGCCCGTTTGGAACACCTTCCTTCCGGCTACGCCAGCCTCTATTTACAGAAAGCCCTGGACCTGAAGAACCTTTTCCTGCAAACCCAGAATCCCGATTGGGTGGGGCGGGCTCTGCCCTATTACGAATTCGCGGCTCGGCTCAACCCGGAAAGTTACGAAGTCTTTTATCAATGGGCGCAGGCGATTTACCAGATGGCGCTGTACCTGCAAAACCCGCCGCTGCTGGACAAGGCCGGCGAGATCGCGCAATTGAGTTTGAAACGGTCGAGCCATTATCCGTTCACCTATTTGATGCTCGCCAACATCGCGCATCTCCGGAATAACGGTCCGAGGGAGGAGAAGTGGCTGGCCGCGGGCTTGGAGCAGGAGCCCTATTATTTTCTGGCGCGGGAACTTTTGGTGGATTTGCTCTTGAGTTCGGGGCGATTGGACGAAGCGCGGACGGAATTGAATTTACTCAAGGCCCAGAAGCGGGAAGTGGATGCGATCCCGCGGCGGAGCCTGAACGACTTTCAACGGACCCTGACCAAGATCGGGGAGGGGGACATTGAGGCGCGGGAGAAGTTGCTGGCGGAAAAGGCTCAGTAGGAGTCAGCCAAAAGATTTCAACCAGTTACGCTCGCCGACCTCAAGATACTCCTTCCCCGTAAAATCGCCTTTGGTTGTTTCGAATCCGAAAAATTTTTCCGGATCCGCTGGACCAATGATGCTTCTGTCGTCCAAGAGTCTGAGAGGTTAACAACCTCCCGAGTCCTATGTCGTCCAGTCACGCTGAATATTACCCACGCCATTGCACTGATGAAACGGATTAAACTGATTAAGCTGATTAAAAGGATTAAGCCCATAAACAAGCACGGTGCCACAAAACTGCCTTAATCAGTTTGATCTCTTTGATCAATTTAATCTTCTCACGCTGCCGTGGGACGCAATTGAGAAAGAACCACTCGCATTGCCGGGGGCATCAGGTTTGTTGTCAAATGTTGGGCCCACTTCGGATTCGTTGTCCGCCAGACGCAAGAACAGCAGGGCAGATGTCAGGCTGTGGTCCGCGGTTAAAGACAACCGCCAATTAAAATAATGATCCCCCGTGCCCGAACTCGCGGCAGGGTCGCTCCCGAGCATCATGCCGGGAACGAACTATGAAGAAAAAGAACCATGGATAATATACGAATGACTAGGGATTTTTCAAGGCTTTGTTTGGCCTAGCCAAACGATATTTTATCGTTTAATATCAATGAGATATAGCGATTGGCGGCCTTTTGCGGAGAAAATAATTTGGGGCAGGACCAGTCCTGCACCTCTTCTATTCGCGGTGTGCACCATAGGAATCCGTGCACGATATGAACAGAGAGGGTCCAGGGACAGGTCCCTGGGGTCCAGGGTCAAAGACCCTGGCGGGTTATTTGATCTTGACAATGGCAAAAGCGGGGCCGGCGCTGCCGTCTTTAACGCAGTTGGCCTCCGCCTTGATTTCCATTTGGCCCGGCTTGTCCGGCACGCGATGCTTGAACTCGCGGGTGAAATCGGCGCCCGGAGGCAGGTCAAACGACCTGTATTTCCAATGTTTGACCTCTTTACCGTCAATCTGCACCTGGACCCAGCTCACATAATGAAAAACCGTGTTCGTGGAATGATCCACCTTGACCTGGATGATAATTTCCGAGCCCGCTTTGGCGGTCTCGGGCGCCACGATCCGGACCTCGGCCTTGTTGGCCCAGACCACGCCGGCAAAGGCCAGACCCATCATCACCACAACCATGCCCGCGATTACAACCGATCTCTTCCTCATTGGTTATCCCCCTTGTTTCTTGGCATTAGCCATTGATTTAACGACCCGCGCATGTCCGCATATCTACGAATCTACCAAGCTCGACCCGCCCTGTCAAATCGAGGTCGATCGTGCGCTGATTGGTAGAGTGCCCAAGAACCGACGAGGTGGTGGCGCAGGCTTCCAGCCTGCAGAATCGAAGTCAAGACCCCGAGGAAATTTTAACCGCAGATGGACGCGGATAAACGCGGATAAATCAATTGGAACCACCAAGGCACAAAAGACACAAAGACAGTTTTTATAGCGGAGGCCCGAGGGGACGCGGAGAATTCAATCCATTTTAAACACGACGA
>CAIUDS010000276.1 GCA_903897985.1 uncultured delta proteobacterium | reverse complement strand
TGCTGGTCAATGCCTGGCCGGAAAACGATTCTTTGGTGATGCGTCTGTGGGAAAGCTCGGGTCAGAAAACAGACATGACGGTCGAGCTCGAGACCGGGAAAAAATTGCAGGCGGTTTATCGAGCGCGCTCGGACGGGAAGCCGCTTTCCAGCCTGGGGTTTCAAGGCAACCGCGTTCCGCTAGAGATTAATGCCGGAGAAATCTTGACGCTACGCTTGGAGTTTGAATAAAGCGGTTAAATGCTCTTGATGAAACCATCGGCGAGCGAGAGCGTGAGATTTTTTGCGGAGCCGAGGAATTTTTCCGCGGAGCCCGCGTCGCGCATCCGCTTCTCCTGTCCGTAATCGTGCATGTAGCCATAGCCGCCTAATAGCTGGACGCCGTCCATCGTTGCCCGCACGGCAAGGTCGCCGGCCATGATCTTGAGCGCCAGCCGCGAAGAATCATCGCCGGAGCCCTCCGCGATTTTCTCCAGGGCGGCCTTGAGCGAAAAATATCCGGCCAGCATCGAGCCGTAATAATAGCGGATCTGGCCGTGCTGCGCGATCATGTCCCCGCCCTGGTAGCGGTCCTGGCCATACTTGATGGCGGCCCGGGCCGAGCCCGCGATCAGCCCGATCAGGATCGCGCTCGCCGCGGGATAAAATTTTAGATAGGCGGACCGGCACCAATCTTTTCCCGCCCCGGCTTGACCCACCCGGTCGCTCTCGCTTAGTTCCACCCGCTCGAAAATCAGGTCGCAATGGGAAGCGGTCCTTAAACCCAGCGTGAGCGGCAATTTGTCGCGCCGGATCCCAACTCGAACCGGCTCCAGGCAAAACCAACTGATGTCTTCCGGCTCCGAGACCGGCGCGAAAATCCGATCCGCAATCCCGGCTCCAATCACATTCCGCAATTTGCCGGAGACATGTATTCTGCCATTCCCGGCTTTTTCGGATTTGAGCGCGGATTCCTCCAGATGCTCCGGTTCAAGGTAGCAAGGGAAAGCAAGCAGCTTGTCCGCGGGGAATTGCTTTTGGGCCAAAGACAGAAAATAACCGGCGAGGTTGTGGCTGAAAATCAATCCCGCGAATCCGGCTTCCCGTTGCGCGATGACCTCGAGCAGGAGCGCAAGTTGCTCGGGGGTCCCGCCGATGCCGCCCTGATTTTCGGAAAGGAGGAACGAGAAAAGACCGATTTCACGGGCTTTATCGAGGAGCGCTTTGGGAAAATCCTGGGAGGGATATTGGTCCCATTCCAGCGCCTTGGGCGCCAGCTCCTTGTCGCTGAATTTCTCGACCATCAGGATCGCTTCTTTCAAACTCGCGCTGTCCATTGACTCCTCGCCAGGGCAAAAATTATTGCGCTTAAATTTTATCCCGATTCCAGAATTTTATAAACCGCCATTTTTGCGCGCGTTCGCGGGCAAGGATTTTTTCCATCTCTTCCCGGAACTTCGCCAGGGCTGTGCGGGTGTCGTATTGGGGTTTCCAGCCCAGCACATTTTTGGCCTTGTCGCAGGAAATGACAATGGGATATTCGGTGGTTGCGATCCATTCGGGCGAAAGCATCTTGGCCAGGCGCAGGCGCCAAGTCAGCCAGGCCCAGGCCTTGGCCACCTGGAACAGCATGGGCAACGGGTAACTGCCCAGCACCTCGGCCATCCCTTCCATGGAAAGCCAACCGTCGCCGGCAAGGTTGAACGCGCCCGGACAATCCTTGTGGAGGGCAAGATGAATCGCCTGCGCCACATCCGCGTCCCAGACATACTGGGCCTTGATCTCGCGGTCAATAAACCTGAAGAAAAAACGGTGGCCGATGGCGGAGCGCATCAGGTTGTTGATCTGCGGGCCGATGAAGATGCAGGGCCGGAGCCGGGTGAGCAGAATCTCGGGGTGCTCCTTTTCAAATCCATTCAGGAATTCCTCGACCTGAGCCTTGCTCCAGGAGTAATAGAAATCAGGCATGCCCCGCAAGGGCTGATCTTCCTTGATCGGCGCCGGGTTGTCCGGCCAGGCGCCATAGGCCGCGCAGCTCGAGGTATAAATTATTTTCTTGATCCCCGCTTTGGCCGCGGCGCGGAAAACATTTTTAGAGCCTTCGATGTTTATGTCCAGGGCCATGCCGGTGTCGTGGAGCGGCATCACGATAAAGGCGAGATGGATCAAAGCCTCGCAGCCGGCAAAGTCCTTCGCAATCTCCGGATCCCGAACATCACGCTTGACCCAGGTAAGTTTTTTGAAATTCCCGGCGTCGGCTTTAAGGTCAATGCCGATAATCTTTTCGATGCGCGGGTCGGCCTCGAGCATGGGCAGCAGGACGGAAGCCAGATAGCTGGAACTGCCGGTAACGGCGATAATCATTTTTGGGCCGCAGCCTTGAGTTCGGTGGCGGTGAACAGGCTGTAAATCGGCAGACCCAGTTTGGAGATTTCCTCCCGGCCGCCTTCCTCGCGGTCAACCACCGCGAGCACCACCTTGATCTGTGCGCCCGCGGCCTGAGCGGCTTCGATGGCTTTGAGGGCGGAGGCGCCGGTGGTGATGACATCCTCGATGATCGCGACCTGCCAGCCGGGTTTGAGGTTCCCCTCGACCAGCTTGCCGGTGCCGTGGCCTTTGGCTTCCTTGCGGACGATGAATCCCTGGAGTAGAAAATTGCGGGTCACACTCAACGCTACCATGCCGCCCACGATCGGGTCCGCGCCCAGGGTGAGCCCGCCCACCGCTTTGACACTCGGATATTCCTCTTCGAGATATGCGAGGAACAGCTCGGAAATGTTGTAGAGTCCTTCGGCGTCGGTGGTCGCGGTGCGGCAGTCAACATAGTAATCGCTCTTCTTGCCCGAGCTCAGGGTGAAGTCGCCGAGCTTGAACGATTTCGCCAGCAGAATTTTTTCCAGCTTTGCCTTGTCACCCGCCATCATGCCTCCGGGGGAGCAGGCACTCCTGCCTGCTCACAATATTTATTTACTTCTTCCTGCCGCCCTTTTTCGGATATACATAAGTCAGCCACTTCTTGTATTCCGGGTTCTTGCCCAGCACGATGTTGAAGAACTCGGACTGGATCTCGAGCGTGACCGGCCCGGCAATGCCTTTGCCGATCTTGCGGTTGTCCACCTCGCGCACGGGCGTGACCTCGGCCGCGGTCCCGGTGAGGAACACCTCATCCGCGATGTAAAGGGTGTCGCGCGGAAAAATTTCTTCCTTCACGCGGTAGCCCAGGTCCCGGGCCAGCTCGATCACGCTCTTGCGGGTGATGCCGTTCAAGATGGACGAGCTTTCGGGCGGAGTGATGATGGTGTTGCCGGAGACGAGGAAAACATTTTCGCCGCTGGCTTCGGAGACATAACCCGCGGTATCGAGCATCAGGGCTTCGTCATATCCGGCCTTGAGCGCCTCGCGTTTGGCCAGGATGGAGTTGACATAGTTTCCGATGGCCTTGGCCTTGGCCGGGAAGGACTGGACCGGCAGCCGGGTATAGCTCGAAGTCTTGAGGCGGATGCCCCGCTTGAGCCCGTCCGCCCCGAGGTAGGCGCCCCATTTCCAGACCGCGATGGCCATGCGGGTGGGGTTGGTCATGGTGCCCAGCCCCATCTCGCCGTCGCCGATGTAAGCGATGTGGCGGAGGTAACATTCCTGGTAGTTGTTGGCGCGGACGATCTCCTTGCTGGCCTCGATCATCCGCTCAAAGCTGAACGGCAGTTCCAGGGTCAGAATGTGGGCGGAATTGTAAAGCCGGCGCAGATGATCCTCCAGCCGGAAAATGGCCGGGCCGTCAACGCACTTGTAGCAACGCGTCCCCTCGAATACGCCGAACCCGTAGTGCAGGGTGTGGGTCAGGATGTGAACATTCGCGTCCTTCCAGTTCACCAGCCGGCCATCCATCCAGACTTTCTTCGCCTTCTCCATCCGAGTCCTACCTCCTTGGATCATTCTCCAATGTATTTCAAAAAAAGCTCACGCACCCGCTCACGCGCCGATTCGATCCGCTTTTTCAATTTCGCGCCGGTTTCAATCCCGGACCGAGCCACCTTCCGGGCCAGCCGCTCCAGGCTCAATGGCTCCAGACTCACCAGGTGCTCGGGCCGGTCCTGGTAAATCCGCAGCCGCGACGCGACCCGGCGGAAAATATTCAGCGCCTCAAGCAAGTGCTGAGATTCCCGCTCCTCGATCAGCTTGAACTCCCGAAGCCGTTCCAAAGCCTCCCAGCTGTTTCCGGCCCGGATCCCGGGCTCGCGCTCGCCATGGACCAACTGGAGATACTGCAAGATGTAGTCAAGCTCCATCTCGCCGCCGTATCCGAATTTTATATCATATATATTTTCCCGCTCGCGCGCAAGCTCGGTCCGCACCCGCGACAGCAGTTTCTTCATTTCCGCTCTCAGCCGCTCCGGATCGTTCCCCGCATAAACGCTCCGCGCGATCCGCTCCGCCACCCGGTCCTTGATCCCGGCGCCGTCAACCAAAACCCGCGCCTTGAGCAGCGCCTGTTTTTCCCAGACCTGGGCCGAGCTCTGATGATAGTCATAAAAGGCCGCGGCATCCACGACCAGCGGCCCCTGGGTCCCGCTCGGCCGGAGCCGGGTGTCAATCTTGTAGAGATTGCCTTCCGCGGTCTGGGCCTGCAGGGTGGCGATGATTTTCTGGGAGAGCTTGATGAAGAACTCCCGCAGGTCCACCGGGTTTTTCCCGCGTGTCTCGCCCTCGCCCTGGTAAATGAAAATCAGATCAAGGTCCGAGGCCCAACCCATCTCGCCTCCGCCCAGCTTGCCCAGACCCAGAACCAGGAGGCCGGGCTTCAATTTTTTCCCGGCGTCCGGCATTCCGTGCCGGGCGACCACTTCTCTCAAGCTCGCCTCATAGGCCTGCCTCAGGATCAGCTCGGCCAGGAGCGTCAGCCGCTCTTCCAGTTGCCGCGCCTCGAGTTCCATCGCCAAATCCTTGGTCCCGATCCGGAGCAATTCCAGTTGCTGGAAGCGCCGTAGGCGCCCCAATCTTTCTTCGTAGTCCGTGGCCGCGGCGAGTTCCCGCGCCAGCTCCCGCTCCAGTTCGGCCGCGCTCCGATCCTGCAAGGCCGCGGGGCTGACCAGTTCGTCCAGCAATTCCGGGTGGGTGATCAAAAGGTTGGCCAGAAACTCGCTCTGGGAAAACAGGGCGATCAGGAGTTTTCTCGAGGGCGCGTGGTCCTTGAGCAGGGAAAGGAATCCGAGCCGGGCGCCGGTCCTGGTGAGGAACCGTTCGAGTTGGCGGAGCGCCAGGTCCGGCTCCGGACTTTGACTGAGCTCCAAAAGCAAAACCGGCAGGATGTCCAGGGCCGGCTTTATCTCCTGCCCGGTCTGGCTCAAAGGTCTCAAGATTCTCCGCCACTCTTCCACCGCGAGCTCCGGCTCGGCAAACCCCAATTTTTTAAATTCCGGCTCCAACTCTTCCGGCCCGGTTTCGGGGTAGAAAAATTTCGCCATGCCGTTCTCGGCTTTGGGTTCCTCGCCGAACAAGCCGGAAAAAATTTGCGATACCCCGGAAAGGGCTGAGCCCAACTCGGAGAGGAATTTTTCCCGGCCCCCGGGACCGAAAAATCCCAGGGAGCGCGCCAGGATTTCCTGCCCGCGGAGGGTCCTGGGAATCCGATGCTCCTGGCGCAGGTCCTTGAGCTGGATACGGTGCTCAAGCCTTCTCAGGAATTGCCAGGACCGGCTGAGGATTTCCGCTTCGCGGTCCTTGACCAGCCCGAGCCGGGTGAGTGTGACAAGGGCATCCATGGTCCGGCTGGTGCGCAGCTCCGGGTATTTGCCGCCGTAAATCAACTGAAGCGAATTGACAAAGAACTCGATCTCGCGGATGCCGCCCGGGCCGAGTTTCAAGTTATAGCCGGCAAAGTTTTCCTGCCCGGATTCTTCCGCGGCCTCCCGGTCAATCCGGTTCTTGATCTGCTTCAAATCCTCCAGGCTCGCGAAGTCGTGGAACTTGCGAAAGATGAAAGGCTGGAGTTCGGCCAGGAATTTTTTGCCCAGCTCCAGGTCTCCGGCCACCGGCCTTGCCCGGAGCATGGCGGCGCGCTCCCAACTGCGGCCGTAGCTCAAATAATAGTCCAGGGCGGAATCAAAGGGATTGACCAGCGGGCCGTTCTCGCCGCCGGGCCGGAGCCGGAGGTCTATGCGGAAGACCAGACCCTGCTCGGTGATCTTGCCGATCAGCTCGGTGAAGCTTTGCGCCAGCCGCGCATAAGCATTGAGCAAATCCGCCGTGGCCGGGCTTTCCTCGCCCAGGGCCGGGCAGAGGTAGATCAGGTCTATGTCCGAACTGAAATTGAGTTCCTCCGCGCCGAGCTTGCCCATGCCGAGGACCGAGAAGCGCGGCCGGGAAAGGGCAGGGGGCTTCAGGATCCGGATCAATTCCCTTAGCCCGATTTCCATGACGGCTTCCGCCAGGCCGCTTAATTCCTTTAACTCGTCTTCCAAACGGTCTTCCATTGCCAGGTTCGCAAGCGCCAGCCGCAAATATTCATCGTTCCGGAAAGTCCGGATGCCCCCGGCCAGTTCCGCAAAATTCTCCGAGCCCTCGAGCGTGGCGGCCAGCTCCATCCGCATTTTTTCCTTGGTCGGGTTGCCCGCTTCAACTTGTTTCAGCGCGGACAAAAGTTTGTCCGGTGATAACAAAGCCTGCTGACTCAACTGCTCGCAATAGCCGAACAATTTTAAGCAAACCGCAAGCCGGTCCTGTTGGAGCATCCATTTCAGACCGTCATTTTCCGAGAACAGCCGCTCGAGCGAGAGCAGCGCCGAGTCGGGATCAGCCACGCCCGCGTCAAAATCGGCTTCCAGTTTTTTTTGAAAGTTTTTGAGTTGGGCGGGGGAGAAACCGATCTTGCGCGCCCGAGCCGCGATCCGCTTGAGCGCCGGTTCGATCAGATGCGGATTCTCGAAACCTTCTTTTGAAATCTGCATTGCCGCTATTATATACCAAGTTGAACCGCGAGATAAAAATAGGGACGAACAAAGGTTGGGAAGTTTTCAGAAGAATCTGTACCAGATGCGGAGGAAGGTTTCCAATCCGAGGATGCAGCCGCCGGTGATGAGGGCGCTCCAGAGGATGACGCCGACGATCATCCAGAACAGGAACTTGCCGCGCGGGGCGCCCAGGGCGATGCCGATGGCGGCTCCGAGCGGGGCGCCGACCAGGAGCGGGGCGAGCAGGCCCAGACCGGCCACGCCGTAACGGCGCCAGACCCGGAAGAGCACTCCCTGCCTTTCCTCTCCGGGCTTAACATCTTTTTTGGGCAGGAGCCAGTTGCGGGCGCGGTCGCCCAGCGCGATCACCACGATAACCCCGACGGAGGCGCCGAGGATGGCGGCGGCGCAATTCATGACCGGATGGAGCTTGAGGGCGAAGCCGACGGGGATGGCGCCCCAGAGCTCGACCAGGGCGATGGCAAAGACGGTGAACAGTTTAAGCGCCAGTTGCATGCGACCAGATTATCCGGGGATTTGAGCGAAGATACAAGCCCGGTCAGCCACGGGGTGCTCCTTTGCGAGGCTCAGATTTTCACTTCCAGGTGTTCCGCCATTATTAAATAAAATGCCGCCATACCTTTGAAATTGCCCCAGGGCTTTGCGATGCGGCGGGCTTGCTGGCTGGAAACCGGCCGACCGTTTCGATAGTAGTGCGAGATGCTTCTTCGGATGCCGAGGTCGTCCGCGGCAATCACTTCGCGCCTGCGCATTCCCCGGATCGCGGTAAGCTCGGCGGTCCAGGCGCCGACTCCCCGGATCCGGTCCAGTTCCTCGATGATGCGTCGGGTATCCGGGTAACTCTTGAATTTTTCCAGGTCCAGTTCGCCGCGCGAAACCGAGCCGGAGATTTCCCGGATGTATTCGGCCTTGCGCGAACTCAGGCCGCACTTGCGGAACTCGGCCATGCCGGCCTTTGACAATTTTTGCGGGGTTGGGTAGGCGTAATAGGTTTCGCCCTCCAGATGCAACCGGTCTCCGAAAGATTTGATCATTTTGATCTCCATGCTGTGGGCGGCCTTGAGCGAAATCTGCTGTTCAATGATCGAGTCAATCAGGGCTTCGAAAACAGTGGCAGTGGCCGGAGCTTTCAAGCCGTAAAGTTTTCGGATCAAGGCGGACATGACCGGATCGGCTTTTGTGGCGCGATAAAACGGCTTGAGGTCAAGATCCAGCGTGAACAAATAGCTGACCAGCGCCTTGGCCGCCTTTAGATCGGAGCGGGCAAGTTTTTGGTTGGATGCCAATTCGACCGACAGGTTCGGTTTTGAAACGGAGCCGAGGGAGCCAACGGAAAGCAGCGCCAATTTATTTCCCAGCCGGAGCGCCTGCCGGAACCGTTCGTCTTGATAGGAACGGAATTGCGGGTCGCCTTGGGAAAAGATTTGGCAGCTCAAATCAAAGTCAAAGGGAGGCACCGCCTCGATCCGGAACTTCATCCGATTCATGGCTGGCCGGAAATTTCCCGGTCCCGCTGTGCGAGGAAATTGAAAATGATTTTGGTGGCCTGATCCCCGGGCTTGCCCAGGTCGTCGGTCAGAGCGTAATGAGTCTTGCTGGGAATGAAGACCACTTCCGTGGCGACGCCGGCATTTTTCAATTTTGCGGCGAGGTTTTGGGCCATGGTTTTCTGGGTGTTGCCGCCGAGGTGGAGAAGCAGGAAGGGCGGAATGCCTTTGCCCGGCGCGACATGGGCGATCGGCGAGGCCTGTTTCCATATCTCCGGGTCGTTTCCGAAGTCCATTATATAAACCGACGAGAAAAGTTTTGGCTCGATTTCCTTGAGCAGGGGCAGGTCATAGCCTTCCTCGTCCAGGCAGATCACGCCTTTCAAGTCTTTGAGCGAGAGCCCTTCGGCCGAGAGGAATTGTTCGTCCGTGGCCAGGAGCGCGGCCAGATGGGCGCCGGAGGAATGCCCGAGCAAAAAGATCCGGTCGGGGTCGCCGCCATACTTTGCGGCGTTCTTGTAAATGAAGGCCACGGCCTTGGCGGTGTCCTGGATGTGCGCGGGATATTTCACCGCGGGCGAGAGCCGGTAGTTGACGCTCGCGAATAAGTAGCCGGCTTTGGTGAAAGCTCCCGGTTTCAGTTTGACCTCTTTTTTGTCGCCGGTGTAGAGGCCGCCGCCGTGGAGGTAGATCACGATCGGATGCTTGGCGCCGGTCTTGGGGGCATAGATGTCCAGGCTGGTCAGGTTTTGGTCGGCGCCGGGAATTTTGGTGTAAAGCAGGCTTGGGAAGGTTTGATAGTCCTGGTGGTCATCCGCTAATGATCCCGCGGCGGAAAGGGCCAGGAACAGGGTGGTGAGCAAAATGATATCCATGCCGAGGCTCGCCATGATGCTCATATTCTAATGGGATTTGTGCCCGATACCAAGCCGGCCTTGCCGGTTCAGGCATTAAACAGGTTATTCAAGATATGGGTCAATGCGCTGGCGGTGACGGACTTGCTCTTGAAGGCGACCAGGCCGAAGACCCAGCCGAGCAAAAATATCGCGAGCGCGCCGCTGGCCGGCGCCGAGATCATTGCGCGCAGGCGTCCCTGAAAATACCATCCCGGCAGGTGGACGCCGAGGAATAAGATGGCGGTGAGGGTGTTGGCAGAGAGGAACCGATAGCGACGCAACAGGTTTCCGAGCACGGCTCCGCGGAAAGTTATTTCTTCGATGATGGGCGCGGTGAGCACGCCGCTGACCAGAAGCCAGCCGAGGCGCGAGGAAAACAGGGGCTGATGGCCCACTGATTTTGTGATCAGGGCAATTGCGCCGAGCGCGAGCCCGGTGCCGCCGCCCCATAAAAGCGCGGAACGCAAACGGTCCGGAGCGATCACCTCTCGCCAGGTCCTCCCCGCAAGGCGGATCAGCAGGACCGAGGGCAAAATCCAGATCAGAAGTTTCATGGCGAGCCAGTAACCAAACTGCCCGGCGTCGGTGGTGATCCAGGCGAGCTTCGGCTCGAGCGCTTTCTCGAGCAGCCATGCCCCGGTCCAGGCCGCGTATAGCACTGCGACATAGCCGAAGGTCCAAGCGATAATTTGGGATGAGTGTCGGTTTTGTTCCATGCGCCGGTTTCAATCGCAAAGCCCAATCCTCGGCAGGCGATTTTCATCTGGCGGAGAGTGTGGGATTCGAACCCACGGAACCCTTCCGAGTTCACACACTTAGCAGGCGTGTGCCTTAAGCCAGCTCGGCCAACTCTCCGCTCAGCTTAACCAATTTTAATATTAGCGCAAAGACGCGAAAAACGCAAAGCGACGATCATTACCCAAATTCCGCGATGGGTTTTTGAGGATGTCCACCCGAAGGGCAAGGGAGCGGCAAAAATTGGTCAGGATGCCGCGGGGGACAGCGAAAACGGCGCGCCCCGCACAAGAAGATGGGCCTGGTTTCC
>CAIUDS010000275.1 GCA_903897985.1 uncultured delta proteobacterium | reverse complement strand
TGCTCTTCCGATCTGTCGTCCGCGAAAATCACCTCGGCCTTGGGCTTGTTGTCAAAGTCCGGAAAGATTTTCTTGAAGGACTTGTCCAGGTCCGGCGCGACGGGCTTGGCAACCGTGCTCCCGGCCGCGGGTTCCCCCGTCGGCTTCTGATCCTGAACCGTGCTCCCGCCCGTCGGTTTGGCGTCCTGACCAAAGGCCCAGCCCGCTCCCAGCATCAAAACCGCCGCAATCCAAACCGAAATTATTCTCCTCACTTCCATCTACCTCCGCATCAACAATAGAACATTCCTTATTATTTCTCAACTGATCGGCGATCATGGATCTGGATCATCCATATCCAGCATATGCCCGAGATACAGCAGGTCATCTTTGGGCATACTGGACCTCGGCCTCGTTCAGAACTCGGTCTCGAATTCGCCGATTGAGGAAATCCTTGGTCACCAGGTCAATTTTGCGGCCGCCTAATAATTCGGACAGCTCTTCTTCGATCCCGCCCAGACCAAGAAATCCCGGAATATGCTCCGGCTCGAATTCCACCAGGACATCCACATCGCTTTCCGGTTTGAAATCATCGCGGAGCACTGATCCGAATAGGGCTAATTTATGGATATGATTTCTCCGGCAAAAAGCCTCGATTTTTTCCCTGTCCATGGTGACTCTCGGACTCATGTTTACTATTATACCTCGCTTTCAGTAATTGGCCAGACGGTTTTCGGCTTTTCCGCAGGAAATTTATTTCTCAAACAATCCCAACTGCTTCGATTTGGGCTTGAGGGGTTTGAGGTCGGGCTTCAGGGGATCGAGCAGGTCTTGTTGGATCCGTTGAAGGAACCGGCTGGGGGTTTGAACGGTGGGTTTGCCGTGGAGCATTCGTTTGCGGGCATGGGAGAGGTAGAGAAATTTTTTCGCGCGGGTCAGGGCCACATAAAAGAGTCGGGCCTCTTCCCGAAGCTCCGCCTCGGTTTTTGCGGAGAAATGGGGGACGAGTCCCTCTTCCAGCCCGACCAAAAACACGGCTTCAAACTCGAGGCCCTTGGCCGAGTGCATGGTGAGGAGGGAAACGCGGTCGGCGCGGGGATCGTAAAAATCCTGGCTGCCGGCCAGTCTCAGGGTTTCCCAGATTTCCACCGGGGTTCCGATCCCCTTGAGTCCCATTTGTCTGCGGACCAGTTGGAGCACCGAGTCCTTGACCAGTTCTTTTTCCGCAATTTCATTTTCCACGGCGGGCGCGAAGGAGAAGGCTTTGGCGATTAGCTCGAGCGGATCGCTAATATTTTTCTCGCGCATTTCGCAAAGGAAATCCTTTGCCTCGGGAACTTGTTGGGCCAGTCTCGGTCCGGCCAAGCCGGAGATGATTTGGATCAGCCGAAGGCCGGTCTTGAAGAATTTGCTTTGCAGCGGCGATTCGGAAAGCAATTGGTAAGGAATGCCGGCGCGGCGAAAGGCTTCCACCAAGGCCTCGGCTTGCGCGGATGTGCGAAAAAGCACGGCCAGGTCCGAGAATCCTTTGATTTCGGCGGTGGTTCCGTCCTTGACCCGGGCGCTATCCATCGAAAAAAAACCGGTCCCGCCCAAAAGCCGCTCGATCTCGGCAATGACAAACTCGGCCTCGGATCGCTCGGTCGGGCTCTCGATGATCCTCAAATTCGGCCCCTTAATCCCGGACCGTCGGAGGCTGTCCTTTTTTTCCAACGCTTGGGAAGAAGCCAGGAGGATTGAGTCTGACGACCGGAACGATTTTTTCAATTCGAGAACTTCCGTGCCGGGAAAGTCGAGCGGGAAGCGGTTGAAAAATTCCGGGCTGGCCCCGCGGAAACCGTAAATCGCCTGGTCCTCATCGCCGATGACGCAGAGCGTCCCCTTTTCGCCAACCAGCTTTTTTACCAATTCGACTTGGGCAAAATCCAAGTCCTGATACTCATCCACAAAAACAAAGGCGAGCCTTCCCCGGATTTTTTTCGCGGCATCCTCCTCTCTGAGCGCCTTCACCATCCGCAGGATCAGGTCGTCAAAATCCACGGAGCTTTCGCTCTCCAGCATTTTTTGATAACGGTCATAAATCGGCCCGAGCCAGACCGGGAACTCGTCATTGAACTTCACCTGCTCCGGCTCGAGCAGAAGCATCTTGGCCTTGCGGATCAACTCGAGGGCCTGGTTCAACTTTGCCGCGGACAAGTCCGGGGCAGCCTGGTGAAGGAAATCTTTGGCCAGGTCCTGGTCAAGGATGGAAAAGTTGGAATCCGGCCCGGCCAATTCCTTGAGCATTCTAAAGCAAAAGCCGTGAAAGGTGCTGACCCAAATCTTCTCCGATTTGGTTCCGGCAAGATGCCCAAGCCGCTCCCTCATCTCCCGCGCGGCCTGGTTGGTGAAGGTCAGCGCCAAAACTTGCTCCGGCATGGCCTGTCCGGTTTCGATCAGGTATGCGATCCGGTGGGTGAGCGTGCGGGTCTTGCCCGTGCCCGGTCCGGCCTTGATCAGAAGGATTCGGCCGGGATGCTCGACCGCTCTTTGCTGGCCGGGATCAAGTTGAATTGATGGGACCGCTTCGGGCTGCGGACTTTGAAGCAAGAAAGTTTCCGTCTCTTCTATGTTTTCTTGGGAATATTTTTTTACCCTTTTGCCTTTACCCGTTACACTTTCCGCAAAGAATCCGTCCTGGCCTTTCCCGAGTTTTTTCAATTCCTTTTTATCAAAGACCGTGACCCGGCCATACTCGCCGTCATATCCAGCCTCGACCTTGACCTCGCCTTTGCGCATCCGCTCGATGGCCAAGGCCAGTCCCGGGAAATCCTGTTTAATTTGCCCGACCGGGACCTCCATCAGGATTTTCAGTTCCGGCCCGAGCTTTTGGACCAGGCGGAAATATTCCTGCTCCACGCCCTTGGTCTTGCTGCCCGCGTCCAGGAGCTCGCCGATCACCTCCGCCAGCGGGATCAAACTTTTAAATCCAGGAGCCGAGGCAGGCTGCTTCGGCTCGTCCCGGTCCGCGAGTTCATCCACTCGATTCATCACGCCGATGGTGAGCGGCTTCTTGCACACCGGGCAAATGCCCTTGTGCTTGTTGGTCTCGCGGGGCGAGAATCGCACTTCGCACTTGCGGTGCCCGTCATAATGATATTTGCCTTCCTCCGGAAAAAACTCGACCGTGCCCAGGTATCCTTGCTTCGGGTCCCGCAGCGCGGCCATCATTGAATTGTAATTCAGATCACAATCAAAGAGGCAAGCCTCTCTTGCTAAATTCTTGGGTGAATGAGCGTCTGAATTGCTGACCAGGCTGAAGCGGTCCAAAGCCGAGAGCCGCCAGTTCATGGCCGGGTCGGACGAGAGCCCGGTCTCGAGCGCGAAAATTTTATCAGTCAAGTCCTCGAAACATTCCTCGATCGCGTCGAACCCGCTCATCGAGCCGAACAGCGAGAACCAGGGGGTCCAGATATGCGCGGGAACCAGCACCGCGGAGTCGTCCGATTCCAAAACGATTTCGAGCAGGTCCTTCGAGTCCAGCCCCAGGATGGGCCGGCCGTCGGACTCGAGGTTTCCGATCCGGCCAAGTTTCTTGGAAATGGCCTCCGCGCTCTCGAGGCTGGGCGCCAGCACCACATGATGGAGCTTGCGGACCCGGCCCGCTTTTTTGTAGATGCAACTGATCTCCGCGGAGAGGATGAACCGGACCGGGCCGGCGTCGCGCGGGAGGACACGGTTCTGGATCCGGATATTATCCCGGAGTTTATAAAGGCCGGACTCCGCCGGCTCGAACTTTTCCTTGAGCTCGGCCCGCCATTTCGAGTGCGTGAAATCGCCCGTGCCCACCACCGAAAGCCCCTTGACCCGCGCCCAATACTCGATCTCCTCGGGGACGAGTTCCCGGCTGGTGGCGCGCGACCAGCGGGAGTGGATATGGAAGTCCGCGATCAGCTTCATCAGCCTGTTATTCTATTCAGGCAGGCGTTTAAACGCAAGAAGGAAATTTTTTTCTCGCGTCAAGTCTTAAGTCAAGGCCTGCCCCCAATAGCTCATTTTTGAGCGATGATGATCAAATCATCGCATCCCTTTTTATCCT
>CAIUDS010000274.1 GCA_903897985.1 uncultured delta proteobacterium | reverse complement strand
CTGCCCATGGACAGGCCGGCGCAACCGGACTTGACCGCCCCTTCGATCATCTCCAGGGTTTCCTCGTCATTGAGCTTGGATCCGCCCGCGATCACCACCGGCACCGGGCAGCCTTCCACCACCCCGCGGAAAGTTTCCGCGGAACCGGTGTAGGGCACCTTGACAATGTCCGCGCCCAGTTCCGCGCCCACCCGCGCCGCCAGTTTTACCATGTCCACATCCTTCTCGCCCGGCACATTCTTCCCGCGCGGATAGACCATGGCCAGAAGCGGCACCCCCCAGGTGACCGCGTCCTGCGCCACCATGCCGAAGTCCTTGAGCATCTGGCCCTCGGTCTTGGCGCCCAGGTTGACATGGATGCTCACCGCGTCCGCGCCCAGGCGGATCGCCTTTTCCACCGAGCAGACCAGCACCTTGGCGTTGGGGTCTTCGCTGATCGAGGTCGAGCCGGAGAGGTGGATGATCAGGCCGATGTCGCGGCCGTAGTTGCGGTGGCCCTGTCCGACCAGCCCGTTGTGGATCACCACCGCGTTGGCGCCCCCCTGCGACACCTTGTCAATGGTCTCCGCCATGTTGATCAAACCCTTGATCGGCCCGGCCGTCACCCCGTGGTCCAGCGGGATGATTACTGTCCGCTTGGTGTTCCGGTTCATGATCCGCTCCATCCGAATTTGTTTCCCAATTGACATAACCGTTGCCTCCTTTTGACCCGGCCCTGGACCGGGCGCGATTGATTCTATCATTATATTATATTCACCCCCCGTTTTCCATTGCCCGGCTGCGCCAGGGTTGTAAAAGGAACTGGACTTCGGGCGAATTTTTCTTTATGCTTTCCCTGATGAAAAAGTTTTTGCCCCTGGTCCTGATGACGGGGATGATCTTTTCCGCGAGTTGCGCGAAAAAGCTCTGCCTGTCCCCGGCGCGGTCTGCGCAGGAACTCTTCAAGCAATATCAGACCCAAACCCGGCCGCCGGTCTCAGCCGGCTTCTCGGCCGTGAGTTCGACGGGCTTTTTCTCGGGCGAGATTTATTTGGAGAAGCGGGAAAAATTGTCGGCCCTGGTTTATGGCTATCTGGCTATTGGCCAGCCCCTGTTCCAGCTCTCGCTCGATAACGATGCTTTTCTCTATCTGGATTTTTCGGCCCGCGCCGCGTATTCCAACCGCCAGGACTGGCTAAAGGATTTTGAAACCCGGTCTTCGCTCGGACCCGAGCAGGAGACGATCCAATTCTTGGCCCGCGCGCTAAAGGCCCTGGCTGGAGAAATCGCGCCGGAGCCCGGGAGTGCGGTCGGAGAAGGAAATCTTTTCCGGGTCAGAGAAACCTTGCAGCCGGGCAATGAGGTTGAATATGTCTTTAAGAAGTCGCCGCTCCGGCTCCTGGAAATAAATCAAAAGGGAGCTCAGGCTTTTTCCGCGCAGTTTTCCTATTCGGAGGACTGCTGGTTCCCTAATCAGATCAAAGCCACGAATGGGGGTTTCAAGCTCCAGATCGCCTTTTCGCAACTGACCTGCCCGGAAACGCACAAGCCGGAAATCAGTTTCCAGCCGCCGCCCGGATTCCGGCAGATCCTGGTTCCCTGACCGCCTTTACCGTTTCATTTCCGCCCGCGCAACTCCGGCGCGTACCGAATGGATGGGGATTGCGGCAGGCGGCTGCTAATTCGCCGGTCGAAGATTCCTGGTTCAGCGAACACCCAGACGCGATAACATGGTCTGGGCTTCTCTGCGCCCGGGAGCATCCGGCGGAAAAAGCTCAAGCGCGGCCTTGAGTTCGCGGATGGCTTCTTCCGTTCTCTGGGGCATTTGCGCCAGGATCCGGCCGCGCAACAGGCGGGCCTCCGGGTCCTTGGGCGAAAGCTCGGCCGCTTGGGAGGAAAGCCCCAGGGCGATCTCAAAATTCTTTTGCTCGAGAAAAATTTTCGCGCTCGAGATCAGGGCTTGGCTATCGCCGGGATTGATGGTAAGCGCCTGTTGCAGATACCCGAGCGCCACCGTGTCCTCGCCCAGCCTGCGCGCCGCTTCGCCGGACAGAGAGAACAACTCCGACTTGAGTTTCTGCGGCTCCTTAGGCAGGAGTTCAGGGTCGGACGCCTTGAACAAGTCATCCAACCCGGGCCAGCCCTCGCGCGCCTTGCCCAAAGCCTCGCCCGCCTCCCGGGGCCGGTTATCCAGGAGCAAAATCTTGCCCTTCAGCATCCACGCCAGCGGGTCGCGCGGGTTCCGCTCTAGTTCCCGCTCGACCCAATCCCTGGCGCTTCCGGTCCGGCCGCCGGCCAGGAAGTAATTGGCCAGGAGCGCGGGGATGGCGGGGTCGTCGGGCTGGGATTCCCAGGCCTTGCCCAAAAAATAAAAGGTCTGGTCGGGCTGTCCCGCTTTCGAGGCTTCCCCGGCCGCGTTGTAAAAAATCGAAAACAAGTTGCCCCGCACCCAGCGGTCGGTTGGATCAATTTCGTGAGCTTTTTGCAGGGGGGCCATTATCGTCTGCGGCGGCGCGGAATCGGCCCGGTTGAGCATAAAATCAAAAATGTATTTTTTCACCTGAAAAAACCGGTTGATCTCCGCCAGCTCCCGCGCGGCTTGATCGTTCTCAAATCTCAAATAGTCCTCGGCCTCGGGCATGAAAGCCCGGATCCGCTTAATAATGCCGATCACCCGGGAATCCATGCGCTGGGAATACATGATTTTGGGAACCCGCAGTTCCAATTGCCGGCGGTCATCGGTATGCATCTCGCCCTCTCCGGCAAATTGTTCGAGTTGCGCGGGACCCAGCAGCATTCTGGATGCAATCTTCTCGGGATGGGCCAGGCCGACCCGTTCCAGGTCCTGCCTAACTTTCTCGTTCCCGAGCCGGTCTTTGAGGACGGAATAGTCCAGGGCAAAGTCGCCTTTGAAGCCGATCAGGATGTAGTCGGTGCCGGTGATGGATTCCCAGAGGCTGGCGCGGGGGAAACTCTGGAGGAAAGTCCTGGCGATCATCCGGACCGATTCCACATCCAGGTCGTAAATGCCGATCCAGACCTCCATGATCCCGTCCGGGGACAGCCGGGCCTTGGCCAGCTCGAAGAATTCTTTGGTGAACAGCAATCCCTCGCCCCCGATCCAGGGGTTGCTCGGCTCGGAGATGATCACATCGTAGCGGTCGCCGGTATGGGCCAGATGGTATCTCGCGTCGTTTATAATCAGTCGCGTTCTAACATCGTCCAGCGGCCGGCCGCTGACCGATTCAAAGAACCGGCTCGCCTCCGCCACCTCCGGAGAGATTTCCATGACCGCCGCCTCGCGGATGGGATGGGTGAGCGCGGAGCCGAGGGTGATGCCGCTGGCCAGGCCGATGACCGCGATTTTGGCGGCCTCGCCTCCCGGGTGAATCAGGAGCGGGATTTGGCCCAGCAGGATCTGGGTGCTCATGTCATCGCCGGTCGAGGCGTCGGCCTTGCCGTTGATCCGGAGCGCAATGTGATTGCCGGCATACTGGAAGACCGTAACCGTGGTTTCCGCGCCCTCCTTGTGAAATAAGACCTTGTTCTCCGCCCGCAGTATTTTCCGCAGTGATTCCGCGTCGGAAACCTTCTGCCGGTAACTCTGAGCATAGAGATAGGGCGCGGCGGTGATCAATTCCGGCTCCCAGCCCGGCTGCAAAAAGATGATCAGAAAAATCGCCGCAGCCGCCCCGGCCGCGCCCGCGCTCTTGGCCCAGATGGGCATCCGCTCCTGCGCCGCGAAGCCAACTCCAACCGCCAGGCTCAGCACCGAGGCCGCGGCCAAGCTATTCTTCAGCCCCAGCCAGGCGATCAGGAAAAAACCGGTCAGGAATGAACCGAATATGGCCCCGATGGTGTTCCAGGCATAGACCTCGCCGACGGCTTCGCCCACCCCGCCCCGCAATTGCCCGTATAACCTCACTACCAGGGGCAGCAACAGCCCCATCAGGAAAGTGGGAACAAAAATCAACCCGAACCCGATCAGGAACTCGAGCCCCAGCCAGGCCGTATAACTTTTCGGGTGAGTCACCATCACCATCCAGATCGGCAGCCGCGAGATCAGCGGAACCACCGCCCAGGCGGAAATCCCGATCCCCATTTCAAAAATCCCGATCCATAAAAGCAGCCGCTTCACCCGGTCCGATAGCGGCGTGATCACCAACGCGCCCAGGGCCAGGCCCGCGATGTAAGCGGTCAGGATCAGGCTCAACACATACAGCGTGGTGCCCAGGCTTAAAATCAGCGCCCGCGTCCAGGCCACCTGATAGATCATGGCCGCGGCCCCGCTCAGCGCATACCCGAATAAGACCAGCCCGGCTTTTAAATTCAGCCGCCCCGGCAATTCCGATTTCTGGAGTTCAACCCTCCGCGAACCCAATTGATCCGCGCTAGACTTCTGCAAAGCCAGGATGGAAAAAAATATTATTAAATTTAGCCCCGCGGCAAAATACAGGGTGTGCCGCTGGCCCAAGGCCGGGATTAAAAGCATGCCCGAGGCAAAGCTGCCTGCAACCGCGCCCAAAGTGTTGATCGCGTAGAGCAGCCCCGTGGTCCGGCCGAAACCCTCCCGCTCGGAATACTGAAACCGAACCAGGATCGGCAGCGTCGCGCCCATCATGGTGGTCGGGAGCACCAGGATCAGGCCGGAACCGAAAAACCGGACCAACAGCCCGGCAAGGTTGTGCGAGAACAGGTATGGATAGAGCCGGTCAAAGACCGGATTGAGTCCGCTGATCAAGAGCGGGATGAACAGGCAATATAAACCGATCAAACCCTCGAGCAGTCCATAGACCCAAAGCGGGTTCCATTTCATCCGGTCCGCGTATCTGCCGCCCAGGAAGCCGCCCAGGGCCAGCCCGGTCATGAACGCCACCAGCACGGTGGTGAAGGAATAGACCGTTCCCCCCATGACCAGCACGAACAGCCGGGTCCAGAGCACCTCGTAGATCAGACCGCAGAAGCCGGAGCAGAAAAAGCACAGGTAAATCAGGCGCCGCATGCAATTTATTCTTATGTTTTATCCTTCCCAAGTCAAACCGGATCAGGAGTCGGGATCAAAGCCCTTGAGCGTTGGAATTCCCCAAATCCAAGCCCCCAGCCCCCAATCCCTGATCATTCTTTGACCCGGATCGGTTTCGGGATTAAGATAATTGGCAGAGGCAATCTTGAACAACTCCAATCAAACGCCCGGCGGGGCCAAAGCGTCCGCCGTTGCCCAGGTCCGGCAGGTGGCCCTGGAACTGGCCAAGGCCCATCGCGCGTTTGAGCTTTACCCGGCCGCGCATCCGCAATTGCAGGCCATGATCGGCTCGTCATTTGAGAAAATCCATGCGGTCATTGACCGGATGGGGGAAATCGTATTCACGGTGAGCCGGGACGGTCTGTTTTTTCAGGGGCAGCCGTTGGAGGAAAAACCTCAAACCCTGGCGCCGTTGACCTCCGAACTGCATATCCGCCAGATCCGGAAATTCGCCTTCCGCCAAAACCTGGAACGGCTGGAATTTATGGATTTCCTGCAAATGTTCCTGATCCCGGCCGAGGAATTCCGGAGCGGGAAGCGGATTTATAACTATTTTCGGGAGAAACGGATCCGGACGATCTGGGTGGACGAGGTTGACTTTGGCCGGGCTTTTGCCGGGCCCGGGGGAGGGGAAAACGAGCCCGAAAAAGCAGAGCAGCCGGAACCGGACAAGGTTGCAAAGATGGGGGAATTAAACCTTCTAATCGAGGCGCTGGATGCCGCGCAAGATGGCGGGCAGGCGCAGGAGGTCGTGGAAAGAATTGACCAGGAGATCGAAACCTGGACCGGCAAGGAGGAGTTTCCCGAGCAATGGCACCTGATGGGAGCGGTCAGCGATTTCCTGGAGCAGAAACGCAAGGTTTTTCCCGCGGCCGCGGAAAAAGCCCTGGCCATCGTGAAAAAATATTCGGGGCCGAATTTTTTGTCCTGGCTGGTGAACAATTTCATGTCCACCGGCGAGGCTACGGGACGGGCTTATAACCGTTATTTCGAGCAGGTGGGGGAGCCGGCCTTGAAAGTTATGCTGGAGCGGGTGGCCACGCCCGAGTCCATTTATTTCCAGAAAGTACTGATTACCTATCTGAGAAGAAGAGGTAAAACCCTGCGCCCCCTGGTGGAATCCCTTTTAACCGGTCCCAAAGGCGCTCCCAACCTCAAGTTAGTCTATCTGCTGGGTGAATTTCGGATGCCGGAAAGCGTGCCCTTGCTTTTGGAACTGGCCAATTCCTCCGACCCGGCGCTCCAGCGGGAGTGCATTCGCGCGTTTGGCAAGATCAAGGGCAAGAAGGCCAGCCTGGCCCTGACCTCCATGCTCCGGGATAAAAACTTTGACCGGGAGACCCGCCTGATTTTGATTCAGACCTTGGGCGAGATGCAGGAGCTCATTGCCGTGCCCGGCTTGATCTCGCTTTTGCAAAAGCGCCAGCAGGAATCCGAAGTTCGGGAGAAATCCGCGGAGGCCCTGGGCGCGATCGGCTCCCGCGAGGCGCTCAATGCGCTGACCGGCATTCTGAAAAAGCCCGGATGGTTCCGGCGACCGGCTCCGGCAAAGGTTCAACTCAAGGCCGCGGAGTCGCTGGCGCGGATCGGCGGGGAACGGGCGGAGATTTTGCTCCGGGAGCTTTCCGACGGAGAAGGGCTCCTGGCCCAGTATTGCCGCGAACTGGTTGCGAAAATGGAAGCGCGCAAAAGGAGTTGAACGGGAACCATGGCTGAGGCCATCACCAAAGACAAGCTCGAACAGGTGATCATCGCCATGATCGCCTCCAGCCGGAACCTCACCCTGTATCCCGCGGACCATCCCGTGGTGACCGGGGCGGTCCGGAAATTGCTCTCGGATTTCCAGGCCCTGCTCGAGGGCCGGGACAAGCTCTCGCTGGCGATCGTGGAAGAAGTGCTGGTGTTTGAGGGCCATCCTTTTTACCAGCCCAATATCGCGGTCCGCGAGTTTCAGCGCCGGATCGAGGAACGCGGAGTGACCGCGGTCGAGTTTTACCATGACCTGGGGGCGGACGAGCTCATGGCTTGGGCGCAGTTTCTACTGGAAGACGCGGAGAAGTTCCGCGAGCATGGGGCGAGCGCATACCTGGAACAAAAAAAGATCGTTCACATCCGGGTGCGGGATGTG
>CAIUDS010000273.1 GCA_903897985.1 uncultured delta proteobacterium | reverse complement strand
GCGCTCGGCGGCTACGCCGGAATGGTCATCTTCGGGAGCCTTCTGACCATCTTGACCTGGACCTTAATCCTGGTCCCGACTTATAGCTCCAAGAAATACTTCCGGATCGTGCCGCTCGCGCTGGTCTCGCTGTTCGCGGTCTCGAGCCGGCTCCGCCTGCGTCCCGAGATGTTCACCTTTTTCTTCCTGGCCCTGGAGTTGTTTTTGCTCCATCTTTATCGGCGGGGAAACCGGAGGGCGCTCTATCCGATCCCGATCATAATCCTGCTCTGGGTCAACAGTCACGGCCTCTGGCCGATGGGTCTTTTCATCCTGGCCGCGATGCTCGGCGAACAGGCGCTGGCCCTGCCCGGCTTCGGCCTGTCAAAATATTTCCAGGTGGGGACCGTCCCGACCGGGAAAAAGGCGATCCGAGAAATCGCGCTCTGCCTGGGCGCCTCGGGCGCCCTGATCTGGATCAATCCCTATGGTTGGAAAGGGATCGTGTTCCCGCTCCGACTGCTCTGGGAAATCTCCTCGTCCGGCAGCTTCATCGGAAGCTACATCGGCGAATTTGGAACTCCGTTTTTGCTCGATAATCCGGTGGTGCGACCGGCATATAAAGCCCTGACGGTTTTCTCCGGGCTGCTGTTCCTGAAGCTGATTCTTTCCCGGAAATTATATCTGGCCGATTTGATCATCTGCGGCGGCTTTTTCTATATCTCCGCCACCGCGAACCGCAATGTGCCCTTGTTCGCGATCGTTATGGCCATGGTCGGGGGCGGCCTGATCCTCGAGCTTTCCGAGCCGGGATGGGCCTGGCTCAAGGGTTTTTCCAGCCGGCTCTTGCGGTTCCGGCCCCTGGCCGCGGGGGTCCTGCTGGCGGTTATGGCCTGGGTGAGCGTGGAAATCTGCGCCAGCAGATTTTTTCTCTGGGATAAAATTTACGGCAAGTTCGGGCCTGGGGCCCTGGAAATAGACTACCCGATCCGGGCCGGGGAGTTTCTGCAATCGGTCCCCGGCCTGGAATCGGAGCGGCCCTTGAAGATTTTTACGGACATCCACAACTCCGGCTATCTGATCTGGGCCGGCTATCCGGACTGGAAGGTCTATGTGGACCCGCGGATGGAATTATACGGCGATGAGTTCATCAAGAAGTATTCGTCCCTATTTACCGACTGGCCGGGGTTTAACGCGGAAGATCAGAAATATGATTTTGATCTGGTGGTCGTGAGCGCTTACCGGATCGACAGCTCCTTTTTCCTGAATCTGTTCCGAAGCCCGGCCTGGGCCTTGATTTATCTGGACGGCAAAAATACGATTTTTGTCAAGAACCGGCCGGAGTTTTCCAGCGTGATCCAGAATTACCGGATGGACTTGAGCCAGCAGCTCGAGACCCCTTTGCCCAAAAATTTGGGCGGCTTCTGGATGGCCAAGGAGAGGAATAACCGGGGGATTCTGCTGCTTTGGCTCAATTATTTGGGGCCGGCCCTGTATGAATTTCAAGAGGGGATCAAATACAGTCCAGACGACCCATATTTGACTTATAACCTGGGCTTGACCCTGTATAATTTGCACCGCTACTCCGAGGCCCTGCCCTATTTGCAGAAAAGCGCCCAAGTCAACCCGAAAGACCTTGTCATCCAGACCTCGTTCGCCTGGGCTTTGGCTTCCACCGGCGAAACCGAGCGGGCGATCGTGATCCTGCAGGGCATTTTGAACACATCCCCCAAAGAGATTTCCGCTTGCATGGACTTGGCCAAGGTCTTCGAAATGATCCATGACCGGGACCAAGCCTATGCGCAATGGCGGAGATGCTGGGACATTTCCCGGCGGGACCCGATCGGGTTCAAACGCCAGGCCGAAAGAATCTCCCAGGCGCTCAAGCAGTATCAGTGAAAATTGGAGTCAGGCCTCCCGGGCCGGTCTCCAATCGCGAGATTTGCCGCGCGGGGAAAAGTCGGTTATAAAGAAAGCAAATAACCTGGAGGTTGCATTTTATGTCCTGGATAGATCCCTCGGACAAGATCAAGAATTTGCCGGTATATCCGTTTGTGAAGCTGGAGCGGATCAAGGCGGAGGCCAAGAAGCAGGGCAAGGACCTGGTTGACTTCGGGATCGGGGACCCGGACCTGCCCACGCCGGAGTTCATCCTCAAGGCGATGGCCCAGGCGGTGCGCGACCCGGAGAACCACAAATATCCGACCAGCGCGGGCATGCCGAGTTTCCGCGAAGCCGCCAGCCGGTTCCTCGAACGGCGGTTCCAGATCAAAATGGGCCCGGAGCGGATCGTGTCTTTGATCGGCTCGAAGGAAGGCCTGGCGCATTTCCCGCTCGGATATTTGAACCCCGGCGACCTGGCCCTGGTGCCCAGCCCGGCCTATCCGGTTTATAAAACCAGCACGCTCTTTGCCGGGGGGGAGTCCTACATTTTTCCGCTGAAGGAAGAGCTGGGATTTCTCCCCGACTTCGAGGCGATCCCCAAAGGCTTGCTCTCGCGCGCCAAAATCCTGTTCCTCAATTACCCCAACAACCCGACCGGCGCGGTCTGCGATCTGGCTTTCCTCGACCAGGCGGTCTATTACGCGAAGAAGTATCATTTCTGGGTGGTCCAGGACGCGGCTTACTGCGAGGTTTGTTTCGACGGTTATCTGGCGCCGAGCATATTCGAGGTGAAGGGCGCGGAGGACTGCGCGATCGAGTTTCATTCGCTCTCCAAGACCTTCAACATGACCGGGTGGCGGCTGGGTTTCGCGGCCGGGGCAAAGGACGCGATTGACACCCTGGCCAAGGTGAAGAGCAACATTGACTCGGGCGTGTTCCAGGCGGTGCAGCACGCGGGCATGGTGGCGCTGGACCAGGGCGAGCAAACCATCCTGGAGATGCGCAAGATTTACCAGCGGCGTCGGGACCTGCTGGCGGAAGCGCTGGACTCGGTCGGGCTGAAGTATTTGAAACCCAAGGCCACTTTTTATTTCTGGGTCAAGGCCCCCAAGGGCGTGAGTTCGGAGCAGATGGCCGGGGCGCTGTTGGACCAGGCCGGCATCATCGCCTCGCCCGGGTCGGGTTACGGCCCGGAAGGCGAGGGTTATGTCCGGTTCGCGCTGGTGGTAAAGGAAGACCGGATCCAGGAAGCGGCGAAACGGCTCAAGAACCTGGATTTATGAAATACTATCTCGGGCTGGGTTCCAATCTCGGGGATTCCAAAGCCATCCTCCGCCGCGGCCTGGAGTTGATCGAGGAGAAAAAAATCGGCAAGGTGATCGCGCGCTCGCACCTTTACCTGACCGAGCCGGTAGGGGGACCGGATCAGCCCGAGTTTGTGAATGCCGCGGCCGCGGTTGAGAGCGCGCTCGAGCCGGAAGCGATGCTCAAGGCTTTGCTTTTGCTCGAGTCGGAGTTGGGGAGGACCCGGAGGGCGGAGGAAAAGAATTTTCCGCGGACCCTGGACCTGGACATTTTATTGGTTGATGATAAGATAATCAGGGGTCCGGAAATAACCGTGCCGCACCCGAGAATGAGAGAGCGCAGGTTCGCGCTCGAGCCCCTGGCGGAAATCGCCGGGGAAGCGGTTGATCCCGAGCTCAAGCAAAGTTGCTCCCAAATATTGAAAGGGCTTCAAGACCGGTCTTGGGTAAAAAAGCTGGATGAGGAACTCTGAGAGGATCAAGGTGAGCAAACTATTTTTCCTGGCCCTCGCGGCCACTCTGGTTTATTTTTTCGCCCGGACCCTGTTCTCGCCGATCCGGAAGCCGGCTGCCAAACCTCAATATAAAAAGGGCGAATCCGAACCGGCCACGGAGATGGTGCAAGACCCGGTCTGCGGCGTGTTCATTGATGCGAACAAGGCGCTCCGGCTGGAAAACCGGGGCGTGCTATATTATTTTTGTTCGGAACAATGCGAAAACAAATTTCAGAAAAAAATAGCTCAGGGAGAAAAATTGTGAGCCGGCTGCCGGACGGGAATTACGCGATCGCCCTGACGCCGCTCACCGAAGACGGGGAACTGGATTTGAACGAGTATGCGGTTTCCAAGAAGCTGGCCGGGGTGGTGGTCCTGGGCTCCAACAGCGAGGGCCCCTATCTTACCGCCGCGGACGACATGCAGTCGCTGTATCGGCTGGCCCGGGAGCGCAAGCTGGAGGAAGCCTTTGCGGTGCAGGAAAAAATTCGCCGGGGCGGGTGCGCGCTTTTTTCGGGCCTGGACGCGGACCCGGAAATAATCAAGGACGGGTTCATGGCCATCTTCAACGCGCCCAGCGCCTCGGAGATCATTCATCACACCAAGCCCGCGCACCACCTGGTAAAGGAAGCCCTGCGCCTGAAGGGCCTAGCCATGTCCAACCAGGTCCGGCTGCCCTACCTGCGGGCCAACGCGAAACAGTCCGAATGGGTCAAAAAGCTGCTTGCTGATTTCGGCTGGCTCGGCTTATGAAAGATCTGGTCCGCTTTTTCCAACTGCCCCCGGAGCAAATCGTGGAATTGATCTTCCTGCTCGAGGGCGAGGACGGCATGGGCGTGGTCCGAACCTTGGATTCGGACCGGGGCTTGATCGAAATTTTGCTCGCGCCGGACTTTGAACAGGACTTCAATGAGTTTCTGGGAACGGTCCGGGAGCAACTGGGGATGCGGGAAATCGGGAAACCGGTAGGCGTTCTAAGCATTGGGGACTAAGTAAATAGGGGTTAGGGGTTGGGGGC
>CAIUDS010000272.1 GCA_903897985.1 uncultured delta proteobacterium | reverse complement strand
GTTGAAGTTTCGGTTCCTGCCGACAGCTACTCCGGGGCCCCCAACAGACGGCACCCGGACAAGTTGACCGCCATAAATTGGACCGGCAGTTCGGGCACGCTTCAGAATGTCATAATCACGGTTGCAGGCGGGACCCTCAATGTCCTTTCGGTTGATGTGCTTCCGGGTTCTACCAATATCGCGGAAGGGGCGACGGTCGCCTTCCAAGCCTTATGCACTCTCTCCGATTCGTCTACGATTGACTGCACGGAATCTTATGGCTCGACCGTCATGGACTGGTCCGGAGCCGGCAACCTCACCCAGCTCAGCCCTACCAACCTGTTCCAAGCCGGAGTGGGCAACAGCATCGGGACCGTTACCGCGGAATTCGACGGTGGCGGACCGATTTTGGCTGACGGCGGAACGGTCCTGATCTGGGATGTCACCCCGCCGGATACAACTATTGACTCCAATCCACTCGACCCGAGCGATTCCTCCGACGCGAGTTTCAGTTTTTCCTGCAACGAAATCGGATGCGGGTTCGAATGCAACCTGGATACCGCGGGCTGGAGCGCGTGCGCGCCGCCCCAGGATTATTCCGGTCTGGCCGACGGCGTGCACCTGTTCAAGGTCCGGGCGATTGACCCGGCCTTCCACTTCGACCCGCTGCCGGCGAGTTACTCCTGGACCATTGACAACCCCACCCCCGACACCGTCATCACCTCCGCGCCCTACAGCCCGTCCAATTCCAAGTCGGCAACTTTCAGCTTCATCTGCGACGAGCCTTCCTGCACCTATGAGTGCAAAATGGACACCGGCTCCTGGGGAGTCTGTGACTCCCCCAAATCATATAGTGGTCTGGCTGACGGTCTGCACACCTTCTCGGTCCGGGCCATCAATGAAATCATCTACACCGACCCGACTCCGGCCAGCCACACTTGGTTCATAGATGCTCCGCCCAACACCGTCATCAGCTCCAATCCGCCGGCCTTCACCTGGCAGACCTGGGCCGATTTCTCGTTCGGCTGCGACGAAGCGAGCTGCGGGTTTGAGTGCAGCCTGGACCAGGCTCCCTGGGCGCCCTGCTGGTCGCCGCAAAATTATGCCGGCCTCTCCGAAGGCCCGCATGTCTTTGTGGTGCGCGCCTCGGATGAAAATGGCCATATTGACGGCACCCCGGCCAGATATAACTGGACCATTGACCTTACTCCGCCGGATACCAGCATCACTTCCGCGCCTCCGAATCCTTCCAATAACCCGAATCCCAGCTTCTCGTTCGCCTGCAATGACGGAGCCGGAGTGGATAACTGCACTTTTGAGTGCAAGATGGACAGCGGCGCCTGGTCGGCCTGCACCTCTCCCAAGGGCTACACCGGGCTTGCAGATATAACTCATACTTTTCAGGTTCGGGCAACCGATGCTGCCGGCAATCTGGATCCATCTCCCACAAGCTATGTCTGGACCATTGACACCATCCCGCCGGATACCTCGATTACCTCCAACCCGACCAACCCGAGCAATTCCGGCTTTGCCGACTTCCAATTCTCCTGCACCGAATCGCCGGCCACCTTTGAATGCCAGCTGGATGCCGGGGGCTGGACCGCCTGCGCTTCTCCCTGGCAATATCCGGTCACTTGGCAGGCGACCTCAACCGCCAATGTGCCTACGGCAAGGTACGAGCAAAGCGCGATCTGGACCGGCGTGCATATGATTATCTGGGGAGGTCGTACCCTCACCGGCGGCAAATACGATCCGGCAACCGACAGTTGGACGGCTACTTCCACTGATAATGCTCCTTCGGAAAGGAGCCAGCACAGCGCGGTCTGGACCGGAACCGAAATGATCGTTTGGGGAGGATATAATATTACTTTAAGCCAATACTACAACACTGGGGGCAGATACAATCCGGCAACCAATGTCTGGACCGCCACCTCCACCGGCGCCAATGTGCCGGCGGCAAGACAAAATCATACGGGCGTCTGGACCGGCGATAGCATGATCATCTGGGGCGGCTGGAATGGCTCCATCTTTTTCAATACCGGAGGCCGGTATGATCCGGTTGGCAATTCCTGGACCGCGACCACCGTTATCAACGTTCCGAGCGCACGGATCTTTCATGCCGCGGTCTGGACCGGCTCGGAGATGATCATCTGGGGCCCATTCGGCGGTGCCGGCGGCCGTTATAATCCGTCCAGCGATTCCTGGCTCGCCACCAGCGCGACCAATGCTCCCTCCGCCCGCCAATTCTTTAGCGCGGTCTGGACCGGGACCGAGATGATTGTCTGGGGCGGACAATGCTCTCCATTTTGCGGCGATGGCGGCAGGTATAATCCCAAGACCGATGTCTGGACCGTCACCTCAACCATAAATGCGCCTGCCGCAAGAGGCTATCATGGCGCGGTCTGGACCGGGACCGAGATGATTATCTGGGGAGGTGTCAACTCGGTTTCAAGGCTCAACACGGGCGGCCGCTATAATCCGGCCTCCAATTCCTGGATGGCAACCCCGCTGGGCAATGTTCCGGAGGCAAGGACGAGTACTAGCGCGGTCGGGGCCGGCCGGAAAATGATCGTATGGGGCGGTTTTGGTGACTCGGGGCTTTGTAATAGCGGCGGCCGATTAGGGCTTTCCGACGGGAGCCATACTCTCCTGGCCAGATGCGCCGACCAGGCCGGCAATGTTGACCAGACTCCGGCAAGCTACACCTGGAATATCAGCGATCTCTGGACCCCAACCTCCACCGGCGCCAATCTGCCCCCGGGAAGAAGCAATCATACTGCGGTCTGGACCGGGGCGGAGATGATCGTCTGGGGAGGTTCCGGAAGCGGGGATATGAAAACCGGCGGCAGATACCATCCGTCCACAGATTCCTGGACCGCAACTTCCACCTTTAACGCGCCCGCGGGAAGGTCTTTGCACGCCTCGGTCTGGACCGGAACCGAGATGATTGTTTGGGGTGGAGATCTTTGTGGTGGTGCCTGCCCTGTAAACAGCGGCGGCAGGTATAACCCTTCAACTGATAGCTGGACCGCGACCACCCTCTCCAGCGCCCCCACGCCCCGGGCTTACATAAGCGCGGTCTGGAGCGGCAGCCAAATGATCTTATGGGGCGGATATAATGGTTCGGAGCTGGATACCGGCGGAAAATATAATCCCGTGGCCGATTCCTGGGCAGCAACCAATCCCACCGGAGCGCCTCCGGCAACAGACAGTCATACCTCGATCTGGACCGGGACGGAGATGATTGTCTGGGGAGGGTATTACGCCATTAACACCGGAGGAAAATACAATCCAGCCGGCGATTCCTGGACCGCAACCTCCATGATCAATGTTCCCCCGGGCAGGTGGCTTCATACCGCGGTCTGGACCGGGACCGAGATGATTATCTGGGGAGGAGATCCCGGCACCGCCGTCGGTGGCAGATATAATCCTGCCGCTGATTCCTGGACTCCAACCGCCACTGCCGGAGCTCCGGAAATCAGGTATAACCACACCGCGGTTTGGACCGGAATGGAGATGCTGGTTTGGGGTGGGTATGGCGTCGGCTATTTGAGTAACGGCGGTAGATATAACCCCTCTTCAAATGCCTGGACCGCCACAACTTCCACCAATGCTCCGACTGCAAGACGATATCACACTGCGGTCTGGACCGGAAACATGATGATCGTCTGGGGCGGATTCGGCGGAACCTCGTACCTGGACACTGGCTCCAGGTATTGGCCGTGACCCCCTTTGGGGGCTCCGGGCAGGACCAGTCCTGCACCTCTTCTGTTCACCTCGCGCACCAAGTTGTTGGGTGCAAAGAGTAAACAAAGTGGGTCAAGGGTTGCGACCCTTGGGTCCAAGGACAAGTTCCCTGGTAGGGGCTTATTGAATACGCCCTTTCGGAATTCGGAATTGGGTCCTGTCGATCCGCCCAAGGAGGAAGGACAGGATCGGAGTTCGGGAATTGCCCAAACCTCTAAATTCCAACCCTTGGCGCAGGCGCCGGTTTCAGGTTTATGGTTTTGGGTTCAAACTTTGTAACTTTTAAACCTTGAAACCTTAAAACGGCTGTTTGCTGGCATGACCGATTAACCCGGACGCAAGTTCGATTGACTTCAGCGGTCCAGCCGGAGCAAATTTTATTTTTTGCTTTTTGACAACAGGGTGGTTTGACGGGAGTGGTGTATTCAAGGCAAGGTTGACTTTATGCGACCTGCGGGAATACACTCAAAGCAGGGTGGAGATCAAGGGTTTTCAGAAGTTTCTATGGGAGCATAACTGGGCGAAGCGGGCGGTGTTCGGATTAAGCCGGCGGCTGCTCGGGCTCTACCGGATCTATCTCGAAAAAATCCTGCACAAGCCCAAGAGTTCGCACATGGTCCTGGACCGCGAGCTTCCGGGCGGGTTGCTCAAGCTGAGCATCATCCGCGGGGTGGGGATCAAGGAGAGGGAGTTGATGAAGAAACCCGTGGTGGCGATCGCCAATTCGTGGAGCGAGCTGAACCCGGGCCACCGGCACTTGCGCGAGCTGGCGGCCGCGGTGAAGGAAGGCATCTTGATGGCGGGCGGGCTGGCCTTCGAGTTCGATGTGCCCGCGGCCTGCGACAGCCTGGGCAACGGCAACGAGGGTATGCACTACATCCTGGCCCAGCGCGACCTGATCGCGGACCTGATCGAGACCCATGTCCGGTCGCAATGGTTTGACGCCATGGTCACCCTCTCGAGCTGCGACAAGATCAACCCGGCCATGCTCATGGCCGCGGCGCGTTTGGACATTCCGACCATCTGCTTCCCGGGCGGGTTCGGCGTCTGGGGCATCCGGTTCGCAGCGGGCGAGAAGCCGAGCATAGACCAGGCGGATTACAGCAAGTGGGAGGACAAGCGCGAGACCTTTCATCTCAGTTCCTGCGGCGCGTGCGAGGTGATGGGCACCGCCAACACCATGCAATGCCTGATGGAGGCCCTGGGCATGGCCCCGTTCGGGTCCGCCGCGGTCCCGGCCTATCACAGCCTGAAAATCATCAAGGCGCGCGAAGCCGGCGAGCGGATCGTGGACATGATCAAGGAAAACCTGACGCCCGCCAAGATCATGACCCGCAAGGCGCTCGAGAACGCGGTGGTCGCGGACCTGGCCATCGGCGGCTCAACCAATTCCTGCCTCCATATCCCGGCGCTCGCTACAATGCTCGGGCTGGAGGTGAAGCTGGACCTCTTCAACCAGTTCAACAAAAAAGTGCCCACCATCCTGGCCATCGCGCCGAGCGGTCCGTATGGAATGCTGGACCTGTTCAAGTCCGGCGGCATGCCCGTGGTGCTGAAAATCCTGGAGCCGTTCCTCCATCTGGACGCGCTCACGGTGAGCGGAAAAACTTTGGGCGAGGAATTGAGCAAGGTAAAAGGCGCGGGCGATGAGGTGATCCGGCCGCTCACGAATCCCTTTCATGCCGAGGGCGGGACCGTGGTGTTGTTCGGCAATTTGGCGCCGGCCGGCGCGGTGGTGAAGCAGAGCGCGGTTGCGAAGGAGATGCTGACTTTCGAGGGCGAGGCTTTGGTGACGGACGGGGAGGACGAGGCGATCCGGGCGCTCACTTCGGGCGCGCTCAAGGCCGGCATGGTTTTGGTGATCCGGTACGAGGGACCCAAAGGCGCGCCGGGCATGCCCGAGCTTCTGACCGTGACCACCATGCTCGAGGCGCTCGGGATGCACCGGGTCGCGCTGATCACCGACGGCAGATTCTCCGGCGCGACGCGCGGGCCGTGCATCGGGCATATCGCCCCGGAGGCCTATGCGGGCGGGCCGCTGGCCGCGGTGAGGAACGGCGATCGGATCGCGATAGACATCCCGGGCCGGAAGCTGGAAATAAGGTTGAGCGAGACCGAGATCAAAAACCGGCTGGCCGGTTTCAAGCCCAAGGAAAAACCGGCGGTCGGATACATGAAGCGCTACCGGGCCATGGTCAGGGGCGCGGATGAAGGCGCGGTATTGGATTGACTTGTAGGGGCGTATTGCATACGCCCGATTAATGAAGGAGTTGGGAGATGGAGCAGAGCTTGAACCGGAAAGACGAATTGACCGCAAGGCTGAAAAGTTTCGACGCCGAGCATGACTTCTGGGTGAAGCGGACGCGGCTGGCGCTCGGCCGGCTGATCCTCCGCATCGGCGGCAACCCGGTCAGCCGGTTCATGATCCGGAATTTTTCCACGCGTGTCCTGGCCTGGCTGGTGGTGCGGTTCGGCGCGCTCGGGATCGAGAAGGGCGGGGACGCGATGGACATCACTTATAACTGGCAGAAGATCGCCATGTTTTTGAAGATCCCGTGCGTGATCGAGGAAGCCACACCGGAGCGGGTGATCATGGTGCATCATGAATGCACCATGGGCTTCGAGCCGGGCGAGCGCGCCAACAAGGTCTGCTCGGCGACCATGAACATGGACAAGCGGATCATGCGCAGGCTGGGCGGAAAAATCACCGTGCTCCATACCATCGCCGGCGGCGCCGGCGAGTGCCGGTATATCATCGAGCGGCTGAAGCCGGGAGCATGATGGCAATCGAACTTTTCTGGGGAAAAGAAAAAATCCGGCTCGAATTGCCCGAGCGCTGGAAAGTGCTCGCGAAGGGCGAGCCGGCGCAGTTGCCGGCCATCCCGGACCTGGCCGGGGCGGTGAAGGCCGCGCTGGACCATCCCACCGGGACCGTGCCGCTGCGGGATACAATCAAGGACAAGAAAAACCTGGCGGTGGTGGTGGATGACATCGGACGGCCCACGCCGGTGGCGAAAATTTTCCCGATCCTGATCGAGTACCTGCGCGCCGCGGGATGGCGGGAAAAGATCACGGTCCTCTTCGCGCTCGGCACCCACCGGCCCATGACGGAGCCGGAGATGAAAACGCGGCTGGGAAATTATTCGGATGCGGGCGTGGAATATTTTTGCCGCGACTGCCGGAAGCAAGAGCATTTTCAGTTCATGGGCAAAACCGACTTGGGCACGCCGGTCTATCTTTTGAAAAAAGCTATCGAGGCCGAGTTGCGGATTTTGATCGGGACCATCGAGCCGCACCCGCAGGCCGGATACGGCGGCGGCGCCAAGCTGCTGGTGCCGGGTTTGGCCGGGGCGAAGACCGTGGGCAAGAACCATTTGATCATGCCCAGCCCGCAGCGTTACAACATGATCGGGATCGTGCCGGCCGAAAGCCCCATGCGCAAAGACCTCGAACAGGCCGCGTCATTTTTCCCCGGTCAAAATTTCCTGCTCAACACCATCCTCAATCCCGCGCTCGAGCCCGCGAACATCGTGGCCGGCGACTTGACCTCGGCGCACCGGAAAGGCGTCGAGTTTGCCCGGAGTCATTTCGGGGTCCCGGTTCCGCGCTCCGCCGACATTGTGATTTCCAGTTCCTATCCGATGGACATGGATTTGCGCCAGGGCGTGAAAGGGGTCACCAATGTCGCGGCCGCCTGCCGCAAGGGCGGGGTGATCATCTGCTTCATGAAGTGCGAAGAAGGATACACGGGCCCGATGATTTTCCCGATCCGGTTCACGCCGGTCAAGGCGGTCCGGACTCTGCTCAATATGATCCGGCCCCGCGGGATTTATTTGCTTTCCCGCATCCTGCCGGGACTGCCGGTGGAGGTCAGGTTCATTTTGAATTTCGGATTGCAGATGATCCGGGAATACGATGTATTGGTCTTTTCGCCAAGGCTGGTGGAAACGAGTCGAGGGAGCCTGCCCGGACTGCTGTTTGATGACCAACAAAAACTATTTAAAAAGGCGGAGGAAATTCTTGGCAGGGATGACCCGGAGGTGGTGATCATGAGAGCGGGGGGCGCGAGCTTCCCGATCGTCGCGGGAGAAAAATGAAACCGGCGAAAAACAAATCCGAGAAGATCGGCTGGGCAAAAATATTTTTGCCCATTGCGCTGCTCAATATCTCCGCGGTGGTTTTCTCGGGGCTCGAGC
>CAIUDS010000271.1 GCA_903897985.1 uncultured delta proteobacterium | reverse complement strand
TTCCCGGAAGTGGCGGTCAACCTGGTCGGCAAAAAAGCCATGGACTTCTTCAAGAAGCACCCGGTGAAAATCAACCGCCAGATTTTGAACCCCGAGCGCGAGGTTTCGATGGACAAGGCCAAGACCATCGCCGACGACCTCACTCAGCGGTTCCTTGCCGGAGAAATTGATTCCGCCAGTATCCTCTATTCCGTGTTCCACAGCCCCATGGTCCAGCGACCCACCATCGTGGACCTGCTCCCGTTCGCGCCGAGGAAAACGCAGCTTCAGCTCGTGAGGGTTGATTATATTTACGAGCCGGAGCCGGCCGCCCTGCTCGACCTGCTCTTGCCCTGGCAGATCCGGACCCAGGTGTTCCAGGCCATGCTCGAAACCCGGACCAGCGAGCTGGGCGCGCGCATGAGTTCGATGGACATGGCCACCCAGAACGCGGGAGAATTGATCGAGAATTTGACTTTGAAAATGAACCGCGCGCGGCAGGAGTCCATCACCAAGGAACTGCTGGATATTGTTACCGGCGCGGAGGCGTTAAAAAAATAATTGTCTGCGGACAAGAGTGTCCGCAGTACGAATTAAGTGCGCAGGCAGGAGTGCCTGCGCCCCGAAGTACGAAGGAGGAAAGGAAATGCGGGTAGGAAAAATTTCACAGGTTATCGGAGCGGTGATTGATGTGTATTTCGAGGGCGGAGATTTGCCGCCTATTTATAACGCGCTCGCGCTATCGAGCCCGGCCATCAGCAGCGAGCCGGACAACCTGGTGCTCGAGGTCGCCCAGCATTTGGGTGAAAACACGGTCCGCACCATCGCCATGGACTCGACCGAAGGATTGGTCCGGGGCATGGAGGTGCGCGACACCGGCGGCCCGATCAAGATGCCGGTGGGCGAGGCCTGTCTGGGCCGGATCCTCAATGTGATCGGCAAGCCGGTGGACGAAGCCGGCCCGATCGTGAGCGACAAGTTCCGCCCCATCCACCGCAGCGCCCCCTCGTTCACGGACCAGAACACCGGTATCGAAATGTTCGAGACCGGGATCAAGGTGGTGGACCTGCTCGAGCCCTACATGAAGGGCGGCAAGATCGGACTGTTTGGAGGCGCCGGCGTGGGCAAGACCGTCGTGATCATGGAACTCATCCATAATGTCGCCCTCCACCACGGCGGATACTCGGTCTTCGCCGGCGTGGGCGAGCGCACCCGCGAAGGCAACGACCTCTGGCTGGAAATGAAACAGTCCGGCGTCCTCGCCAAGACCGCGCTCATCTACGGGCAGATGAACGAGCCGCCCGGAGCGAGAGCCCGCGTCGGGCTCTCCGCGCTCACCGCGGCCGAATATTTCCGCGACGAGGCCGGCCAGGATGTGCTCCTGTTCATTGACAACATCTTCCGTTTCACCCAGGCCAACTCCGAAGTGTCCGCCCTGCTCGGCCGAATCCCCAGCGCGGTCGGTTACCAGCCCACCCTCGGCACCGACCTGGGCGAGCTCGAAGAGCGCATCACCTCCACCAAGAAAGGCTCGATCACCTCGGTCCAGGCCATCTATGTGCCGGCCGACGACCTGACCGACCCCGCGCCCGCCACCACCTTCGCCCACCTTGATGCCACCACCGTGTTGTCCCGCCAGCTCACCGAACTCGGCATCTATCCCGCGGTGGACCCGCTCGATTCGACCAGCAGAATCCTGGACCCGCTGGTGGTCGGCGAAAACCATTACAAGGTCTCGCGCGAAGTCCAGAGGATTTTGCAGAAGTATAAAGACCTCCAGGACATCATCGCCATCCTGGGCATGGACGAACTCTCGGACCAGGACAAGATCACCGTGGCGCGCGCGCGCAAAATCCAAAGATACCTGTCCCAGCCGTTCCATGTCGCCGAGCAGTTCACCGGCCGGCCCGGCAGGTATG
>CAIUDS010000270.1 GCA_903897985.1 uncultured delta proteobacterium | reverse complement strand
TAAAACTCGCATGTCCCCCTATATATAGGAAAAATGTTACATCGGTTTTTCAGGGCAAAATCTAGCGTAACTGATTGATTTTAAATTCATAATTCATAATTTTGAACTCATAATTCGAAAACAGATTTGTCAACCTACGCCAAACGAAAAATGAAAAAATAATTTTTCCTCTTATTTATCAATTGATTGCAAAGCTATGCAAAAATTGCACTTTTGTTTGGCGTAAATTAACAGCGAGGTGATTTTGAAATTGAAATTAAAGGTTGCCACCGATTAATCTTTTCTATTCTTATCGGACAAGGCTGGTCAAAGAGACTACTGCCAAAGTTGAAAATACCCATCCAAAGACAATGTGAACCCAGAAATAAACGAGGACACATCGGCCGCAGAGATTGTCCGCAGCAGGGAGCCAGCAATCCTCCTGGTGCAGTTTGAGAAAGGGGATAAACACTTCGATGGAATAAATGATCGGGCAGAACCGGGGATATCCCAAAGGCAATTTTTTATTGGCAAGGTAATTCTCGTCCTGACAAATGTTATCCTTGGAGGGCAGCATGACGCCCCATTTGTCGGCGCGATAAAAAATAAGCCAGCCAAGGAGCAGGAGGGGAATAATAAAACGATAGATCCCTTTAAGGGAATCATAGCCATGCCCAATGGTAATCCATAAGAACCAGTTCCAGACCGTGGCCGGACCGTTTAATTTGCCATGGCGACGGAGATCGTTTTGCTCCTCTTTCAAAACCGTTCTGGAATCGGACTCGCGGCCGGAATCGCGTAACACTTTGGCCAGTTGTTCATAGGACTGGAGAGAAAGATGGCTGGGCAGTTGCAACCTTAGCCACTTAAGCCGCTCATCTGCGGTTTTGGGGGTACTCGACCCGGTAAATGCTCCATATTCAAAACCTTCCAAAATCAGATTATCCTGTGCCGGCCAACTGGTTTCCTCATCAACCAATCCCCCAACTTTCGCATATCTCAAGTTCAATATGCCCGAAATTGTTTTCATAGTAAGAAATAATTCTTCATTAACTTTCAAATCCTGGGCAATGAAGGCATCGCCCTCCGGATTTTCTTCGCTCCTTGGATTTTTAAAGACTGCTCCTGTGCAGTCAAGCTGACCTCCGATATGCGCACCAGGGAGCCTTAACAAGCCGTTGACCGTGACCCCGTTTAATACCATGTTCCCCTTGACGAAAAGTCCATCGGCCATGAATGCGGTGTTTTCTTTGCTGCTTGGATTTTCAAACCTTGCGCCATTGCACTCAAATTGACCTCCTATCTCCGCCCCGACAAGCCGCACCTCGCCCGTGGCCTTAACATCATTTAAAAACATATCACCTTTGACGGAAAGTTCGTCGCCAACGAATGCATAACCTTCGGGCTTTTCTTCGCTCTCTGGATTTTTTAAGGTTGCTCCGGTGTAATCAAGTTGAGTACAGATATCCGCCGCAAGATGCCGCATCAAATCTGCTGTCGGAATCCCTTTCCATCCGGTATCCCCCCGGGTAAAATCGCGGCATAGGAGACCTCACACTCCGAATATGCTTTGCTCTTTGGATTTTCAAAGGTTGCTCCTGTGCAATCAAGTTGACCGCCGATATCTGCTCCAAAAAACCAGACACCACCTTCAACCGTGTCCCCACTCAATACCATGTTCCCTTTGACAAAGACACCTCCGGCCGAAATGGAATTGATAAAGTTTCCAGAAAAATCCAAACTACGGGTTTCGGCATTAGAGAGTAAAAGTTTCCCAAGGGTACTTTTGCGTATGACAAGGGGATGGAGCAGCGTGGCAGCGGTAAAATCCAAGTCACCGGCGATGGTTGCGCCGCTGATATTTACGCCCTTGGCAGGTAGTTTGCGCGCTACATCGGGATCGGTGCACAGCCAAACCAAGAGTTCGGCGCGGATGGGCTGATCTCCGTGTTTAAATACGGCTACATGATCATTTTGAACAGATTCAAGCAAGAGTGTTTCCGCCGGGTTAAGATGCTTGAATTTCTTGGTTGCGATCTCTATGAGCGTTTGGGCATTGACGGTAGATGCAAAGGTAATGAGGAATCCTCCCAAGAGGCTTATCGCCAAGGTTAGGATTCGAATCCGTTTCATACTTGAACCTCCTTTTAAAGGGTCTCGTTCATGACTGATTCTGCAACTCCAATTGGGAGCTGACTCCCGGGTTTTCATAATTCCAGGTTGCCACGGTTTTCCGTGACTTGAACTATTGTATTGTATGCCACCTCTTTTTTTGAATCAATTAGCTGAACTTGTGCATTTCCAAACGGTCAGGTTTGACAGCTTTGCCAATTCCAGTAGGCTTAGATTAAAGTAGGCGATGAGCTATAAAAAAACTTTTTTGGCCCTTGCCGGAACCGGCCTGGCGCTCAGGCTCCTGCTCGCTTTTTCCGTGACCCCCTATCTCACTTCCGACTCGCGCGAGTACCACCAATACGCGGTGAGCCTGGTCCAGCAGCACCAATATTCCATCACTTACCTCGGCCGCCAGGCGCTCCTGCGCGGCAAGGTTTTCCAGTCCTACCGTCCGCCCGGCTATCCATTTTTCCTCGCGCTGAACTACTGGGTTTTCGGGATCAAGACCCGACCGGTCCTGGTGGTCCAGGCCCTGCTCGATTTCCTGAGCGGCGTGTTCCTCTACCTGATCGCCCGCAACTGGCTTTCGCAACGGCTCAGTCTTTGGGCCTTTGCCGGCATGATGATGTTCCTGATCTGGGTCCCCATGTATATGACCGAGGCGCTCTTCATGTTCCTGTTCCTGTTCAGCCTCTGGGTCTTCGCCGGCCGGCGCCGGGAGAGCTGGCTCTGGATTTCGCTGGCCGGCGTCTCCTGGGGCTGGATCATTCTGACCAAGCCGGAAAAGGTTATTTTTGTCCCGGTGTTCATGGGCTATCTGGCCTGGAAACATTTTTCCCGCAAAACGCTTGCGCAGGTTTTGGTTTTCGGCCTGATCATCGGCGCGATAATTTTCCCCTGGCTCCTGCGCGAGCGGAATGTCCACGGCTCATGGGTCTGGATCACGGCCCGGAGCGGCCGGACTTTTTTCGACGGGTTCTATATCCCCATTGACCAGCGCCAGGTTTATCTGACCGCGCTCAAGCGCGGCTTGAACGAACTGGAGATGGACCGGCTTTTTTACCGGGTCTCGCTGGACTACCTGAGGAAACATCCGGCGCATTATTTCCGGGCCGGGCTGAAACGGCTTTATTATTTATGGGATTTGCGGACTTTTTCGGAGACGCAGGCGCTTTTTATCGCCCCGATCCTGGAACAGGGAGGCCGGCTCCGGACCGGCCTGGTCTATCTTAGTTATGTTTTTTTCCTGTTAAGCCGCGGGATCATCGTGCTGGGGGCGCTGGGCGCGTTGCTCAGTTGGCGTCGGTTCCGGGAGCTGTTCCTGATTTACGCAGTCCCCATCCTGCTCACCTTATTCCATTTCCTGCTCTTCCACGGCAAGGCCCGCTATCTGGCCATGGCCTATCCCTGCCTTTGCATATTTTTCGCGCTTTGGATAAGATGGCTGGAAAGGACCCTGGGCCTGCGCAAAAATGAAGAGACAAGCTTGGCTGATAGCGATAATAATCCTGCTCGGGCTGAACCTGGCCGTCCGGCTGGCCTGGATCCGGGCTGACGCGCCCTCGAGCATCCCCAACCATTTTTCCATCCGCGACGGCTTCCGCGACGAGGCCGAGAAAGCGCATGAGGCCCGGAACTGGGCGCTGTTCGGGTCCTTTGTCACCTCGCCCGATGACAACTTCCAGTTCTGGAGAAAGCAAAGCCCGGTCTGGGTATATCCGCTCGCGCTCTATTTCAAAACCTTCGGGGTCGGATATTTGCAGCTCCGTTGTTTCTCGGTTTTTTTCTCGCTCCTCGGTTTGTTCCTCCTCGCCTGGTGGGCATACCGCAGTTTCGGCCCGGCCGCATCCGCTTTGGTTCTGATGGGCATGGGCCTGAACTATTATTTCCTGGTTTATTCCCGCATCGGCCTGATCGAGTCCATGATGAACGCCTGGATGGCGCTTGCGGTTTATTTCCTGGCCAAGAGCCGCGGCCGGCCCGGGCATTTTCTGCTCGGAAGCCTTTGCTATCTGGCCTCCATTTTTTCCAAGCAGAGCACGCTCTTCTTTCTACCCGCGTTCGCGGCCCTGGCTTTCTATCTGGTCGGGCAAGGGAGAAAAAGCGGGTTAAAGAATTATCTGCCGGTTCTGATCGGGCTGGGTTTGGTTTTGGGATTGACGGCCTGGGCGGTTTCCAATCCCGAGTATCGGCTGCGGACCCTTTACAATCTCCGGCACGGGCTCAGCTACCACGGCGCGCTATCGCCCTGGCTGATGAAATTCAATCCCATTTTCACGATCCAGAACATCTTCAGTTCGTTCACGCCCAATCTGCTCTGGCGCGGGTTTTTCCAACTGCACCTCAGCCTGGCGGTGCTGGGTCTGCTGGAAGGCGCGGCCATCCTATGGCTGCTGGTCAAGAAGCGCGAATTCAATCTCGAGTTGGTCCTGATCCTTTGCTGGTTCTTGCTCGCCCGGCTGGGCGCGGTCATCTCGCCCCACCGGGTGGTCAGGTTTTACCTGCCGGAATTCTACCCGCTGGCGCTGCTCTCGGCCGCGTTTGTGGGCCGGCGAGAGGGCGAAAAATGGAAAAAGGTTTTGGTCGGGATTTTGCTTGCGCTCGAGCTGGGGTTCAGCGGATTTTACGGTTATCAATGGCTCGGTCACCGCCAATACCGGCTTTATGACCGCGCGCAGGACTTGGCGCGGATAGTCAAAGGCAAGGATGCGGTGATGATCGGGGAATGGGCCGGGCCGTTTTCAATGGAGAGCCGGGTGAAGTTCTATTATGTCAAGCGCGGTTTCAACGAGTCCGCGGTCCAGCTCGAGAATTTCCATATCAACTACCTGCTCCAAACCCTGGATGTGCCGGATGTGAGCGTTGGCCAATACTGCAAATGGTTCCCGGAGCCCTGCCAACGCCGCATCCCGGTCGCGGAGTTCAAATTCTTCAACCACCGGATCGAGCTTTATGAACTGCCTCCGCAGCCGCCTTAAT
>CAIUDS010000269.1 GCA_903897985.1 uncultured delta proteobacterium | reverse complement strand
TCTCGGCCATGAAATGCACGCCGCAGAAAACAATGTATTTGGCTTTGGCCTGTTCCGCCGCGACCTTGCTCAACTTGAAACTGTCGCCGATGAAGTCGGACAACTCGATGATGTCGTCGCGCTGGTAATGGTGGCCGAGGATCACGAGCGCCTCGCCCATGCGTTCCTTGACCGCGCGGATTTTGGACTTGAGCTCGTCCTTCGAGAGTTCGCGGTATTTTGCCAGTTCTTCAGCCAATTCCATTTTCAGTCCGGTTATTATAACTGCAAAACCGCTGCCAGCGCAAAAGGGGCAAGATTTGGCAGAAGAACGGATGCCTTATTTGGTTCGAACTTAATTTCACCCCCTGGGAAAAACTTCTTGACAGGCGCTTTCGATGGGGTAGAATTTTAGGAACAAGAGGTGCGTAAAATGGATAAGGAAATCAAGGCAATCGGATTGATGGGTGCTATTGCCGGCCTGCTGTTTATGCTTTCCTGCGGGGAGGCCGGCCATGAAAACACAAGCGCCGGGGTTCTGAAAACAAATTCAGGCCCGGAAATGGAGGCGAGTTTTCCCGAGTTGAAGATGGGGCCGAATACGGTTTCTTTATACCATTTTAATGCCAAGAAGACTGCAGTCGGCTGTTATGGATCACACTATCCTTATACGCATGATTCTGCCGGCGGTAAGGATTTATATATAAAAAATGGCGGCAAGTTGAGCGCCACTTCACCTTTTGCGTCAGGGGCATCCTTTAAATTTGATGGAATTAATGACAGTCTTTGCAGCTATGGAGATCGCTGTCCCGCCTGGTGCGGTAGATTTCACTCACTAAGCAATCTTCCCCAAGGAACCGTAGATGCTTATGTAAATGTGACAGGTTTCAGCGGTTCTGATTGCGGTATTATTGGCGTATCTTCTTTTTTTTCGCTCGGGGTTGGGACTGACCGAAAGGCTTATGTTGATCTGGGGGGAGTTAATCTGAAATCAAACAAAATCCTGAAGTTGAAAAAATGGTATTGGCTGGCGGCAACCTGGGATGGCGGTACTTTAAAAATCTACATTAACGGCGTTTTGGATAATCAGATTGCCACCAGTAATGGAATACCGACCAATTCGGGCACCATGCACATCGGCGCGCTCGGGGACGACTTTAGCGGGAATCCTACGGACAGCTTTTGCAGGGGTTATATTGATGAAATCAGGTTTTCCAACGCGGCCCTTTACTAGCGGTTAATCTCGGGCGCGCGTTGCGGCGAAAATAAATTTGATTTGTTCGCGGACAGGAGCATGTCCTCCGCAGCTCCGAGGCTGGAGAGGAGCGAAGGAGGATGTCCGCGCCCCTCTGAATAAATTCTTTGCGCGGGACACTGCGTGTCCCTTTGCGTCCTTTGCGGTAAGAACGAATTTATTGTATTAGCTCGCTGATGAGATCCAGCGGGCTTTTGGTTTCAAATCCGAGGGAGCGGATTTTGCGGCGGCAGAGGCCGCAGGCGGAGACCACGGTCTCGGCGTTCTTTCTTTGCAGCTCGGCTTTGAGGACCGCGGCGATCTTGGCCGAGGCTTGCGCGTTTTCCTTTTTCATCTCAAAGCTCCCTCCCGCTCCGCAGCACAATTCTAGAATTGACCCGGGGGCGAGCCCGGTTGCTTTAAGAAGCGACAACGCCGGGTCCGGTTCGCCCATCCCGACGATATGGCAGGCCCGGTGGTAAATGAATTCCGGGGCCGTGTCGGCCCTGCCAATTTTTTCCTTCAACTCGCTGGAGAGATCGGCGAAGGTGATGGTATTTTCCGCGATCCGCTTTCCCGTTTCCGAGAGCCAAAGCGGATAGGATTCCTTGAACATGAACACGCAGCTCGGGCAATTGACCAGGATGCGATATCCCTTTTCAATCAGCGGCATGAATTGTTCCGCGAGTTTCTCGGCCTCGCCTTGGGCGCGTTCCATGTTACCCGCGCTCAGGGCCGGAAGCCCGCAGCAGAAATCATCGGCGACCAGATAGTCCGCGGAAAGTTTTTCCAAAATATTCACGGTCTTCGCGTAAATATCCGGCTCAAGCGATCCCTCGAGACAGCCGGGGAAGTAGATGATCTTCAACTGAGCGGTTTCCGGTTTCCGGTTTCCCGTTTCCCGTCTGGCTTTCCGGGCCTTGATCCGGGAGACATCTTTTTTCTGGAGCAGGCCGCTGGCCTCGGGGTTGATCCCGAACAGGGCCAGGGCGGTCTTGGCCGGAGCGGATGCGGCGAGTTCGAGCATGGGCGCCGGGAGTTTTTTGAGCAGGTTGAGCAAATCACCGCCGCGCTCGAGGATCAGGGGCCGGAGGGACAAGGAATCCCGATCGCGCTGCCAAGCCCTGAGCGGCTCCAGGATGCGGGGGACGGAAACCCCGGTCGGGCACATGACCGAACAGCGCTGGCAGGAGTAGCAGGCATTGAGCAGAGCTGTCAGTTCCTTTGATCCCAAAATCCCCTCGTTGCCCAAATTTTGCGCGAGCGCCCGGGCGATCGCAACCTTGCTCCGGGGCAGGGCCAGCTTGGATTCGAGTCCCTGAAAGGCTGGGCAATAAGTGCGGCACAGCCCGCAGCCATGACATTTGAAAATCAGGTCGGCATTCTGACGAAACCGGCCCGTGGCCGGTTCCGGCATCCAATATTTAATATTCTCCAGCGGGATCAGGCCCGGCTCGGCCAAAATTTTTCCGGGGTTCATGATTTCCAGCGGGTCGAATATTTTTTTCAGTTCCTGGAACACCGGGAACGCATGCGGGAACTGGGTCTGGACATAGGGGGCGCGCAGAATCCCGTCGCCATGCTCGCCGGTGATGGACCCGCCCAGGCCGATTACCATTTTATAAACCTGGTCGGCGAGGATTTGCATTTTGCGCTGGTCGTCCTTGTTCATGGGATTGAACCCGGGGTTCAAATGGAGGTTGCCTTCGCCGGCGTGTCCGAGGATGGGGGCGAAGGTTTTGAACTCAGAG
>CAIUDS010000268.1 GCA_903897985.1 uncultured delta proteobacterium | reverse complement strand
GACAACGCCAAGAAGGTCGTGGACGACCTTTGCCGCGATGTGCTCTCGGACCGGCCCGCGCTTTTAGCCCTCACCCTGCTCAAAAGCTACGACAACTACCTGTTCAATCATTCGGTCAATGTCAGCGTGCTCAGCCTTGCCCTGGCCGACGCCCTCAAAGTCCCCAAAGCCGATCTCACCCAAATCGGAATGGCCGGCCTGCTCCATGACCTCGGCAAAATTCTCACCCCCAAAAATATCCTCCTCAAACCCGACGGCCTCAACCCGGAGGAATGGCAACTCATGCAGCAGCACCCGGTCAAGAGCGCGGAAATCCTCAAAAAAATGTCCGGCGTAACCGACCTCTGCGTGCGCCTGGTCTATGAGCATCATGTGCGCTATGACCGGACCGGCTATCCGGTCCTCGAAGACGGCCACCAACTCCACGCCTATTCCAAGATCATCTCCATCGCCGATGTCTATGACGCGGTCACCACCCTCCGACCCTATCAGAAGCCGTTCCACCCGCGCGAGGCCATCAAGATCATGGAAAACCTGGTGGGCAAGGTGCTGGACCCCATCTATTTCCAGGAGTTCGTCCGCATGATCGGCATTTATCCGATCGGCAGCCTGGTCCGGCTGGACACCGGCGAGGTGGGAATGGTGCTCGAAAACAATTCGCAGACCCCCATGGCGCCCAAGGTCAGAATCCTGTTCGACCAGGCCGGCCGCAAGCTCAAGGAAAATCTCGAGGTGGACCTGAGCAAACCCTCATCCGAATCAGAGCGCAGCCTGGTCGCGCCCGCGGACCCGCTTATCTTTGACATTGACTACACCAAACCGACTTCATAAATGCGCGAGCGCCTTCAGGCGCGATACCTTTCTGTGCGGGAGACTTTAGTCTCAACAAGTTTCTGTGCATGCGACTTTCCTGTCCTCCGTAGCCTTGGCGAAGGAGGAATTCTCGATCGCTATCGCAACTTTCCGAGCAACGCTTCCGCGTTCTCGCAAAAAAATTTCTCCCGCAAAGAACTGCTCTGCTCGGTGGCTTTCATCCCGACCTTGACCGCATATTTGGGGATCGAAAACGGACAGTCGGAAGCGTAAAGCACTTGGTCCTCCCCCATCAGCTCGAATGAGCGCCGGATATTATGGGCGGACTGGAAGCTCATGTCGGCAAATACATTCGGATATTTTCGCGCCAGTTCCCAAACCTTTTCCGGCTCCACCAAATTGCAGTGCCCGAGGATGAAGACCTGCTTCGGAAAGGCCGCAATCAGTTTTTCAAAATTCGCGGCATCGCCATATTCCGAGCGCTTGAAATAGGGGATGTAGTAGTAGCTCACGCCGGAATGAACCAGGACCGGCTTATGGTATCTGCCGAACTCCTCGCAGATTTCAAACCAGGCCGGATCGGTGAGCGGCAGGTTTTGGACGATGGGATGAATCTTCAGACCCAGACAGCCCGCGGCCATGTAGCGATGCAGTTTCGCAATCCGCTCCGGGTCGCGCGGGTCCACCGAGGCAAAACTGAAGATCCGCAGGTCCCCTTCCTTATATTCCTGCCGCGCCTTCTTGCACAACTCCAGATTGTCTTCGGTTTTGCGCATCGGCTCGATCGGAAGGATCACGCTGTGGCTGATCCCGGCTTCCTTTGACAGCAGCCGCAAATTCAACAGCGTGGCCATGTTATTGCGGTGGTGGGCGTGGATGATTTCCATATACCGCGCAAAGGTGCGGAAACCCGGCGCCGGCTTGCTCAGCCGGAACCCGCTCCACTCCGAGAGGCTCCCGAAAGTCCAATGCACCCCATCATAAGCCTCGTCCAGCGGCTCCCCGAAAATCAGGTCGCCCACAT
>CAIUDS010000267.1 GCA_903897985.1 uncultured delta proteobacterium | reverse complement strand
CTGGATGTCATTGCAGTCCAAAACACCTCCGGCGTCCTGGGCGAAGGAAATTACATCACGGTCAAAAACAATTCCCACAAGGACATGAAGGACCTCAACCTGATCCTGGATGACCAATACATTTACTATATCGAGAAAATTCCCGCCGGAGAACAGCAGAAGGTGCTTAACCGGGATTTCTATTACAAGCTCGCCAACAACGAGTTCGGCGAGGTGGTGGGCAAGGAGCTCACCGGGGAAAAACTCGAGGTGGTTTCCCCCGCGGGAAAAACTGAAATCCGGCTGGTCGAAAAGAAGGGCCTGTTCCGGTGAACCGATGTCCGGCCTGGTCGCGGATCATTGCAGCCGGTGCGGCCTGGTCAAGCGGCCGGGAGATATTTTTTATCTGGCGCGGATTATCTTGACTTGCGATTTCGATGGAGAACTGGCGGAGTTGAAGGCGGAGGAAGCGAGCGCCGGAATGAGCGCGGAAATGGCCAAGGCCTCGGCGCGCAGCGAGGAGGAATTGATGAACGAGGTTTATCAGGAGTTATATTTTTATTTGTGCAAGGGTTGCCGGGACCGTTTTGTCAAGCGGGCTTTTTGAGCGGTTGGAATCAAGGAGAAGAAAATGGTTAAGATTGAAACCTATTACCGGCGAATAATCAAATGGATCACCATCACCACCGGGATCGGCGTGGGGATAATAACCTTCTACGGCATCACCGTCATCCCCAGCCTGCGGGTGAGCCCGATCCTGCTCGTCGCCGCGGTCGGCATCGGCGTGGGCGGCATTCTTCCCTTCATTGCCCTTCATTACCGCCACATCCATAAAAACCTGGGCCGAGTGGGCGCATATCTTAACGGAGAAGCCGAATCCGGACCCGAGGTTCTCAGCCTTTTGCTCCGGTTCCCCCTGCTCGAGCCTTCCATCGGCTTCGGGCTGTGGGCCGTCGGCGGGTTGTTCGCGGTGCTCGGAACCCTTTGGCCCGGTCACGGCAGGTTCGCGGCCATGGACATGTTCCTGCTTTGGGTCGGCGTGCTCCTGGGCGCCAGCGTGATCTGGATTTTCCAGTTCTACAAGTTCCGCGTCATCCTCGCTCCCCTGGCCCGGGAAATCGTGCGCAAGGACCCCCCAATGGCCGAGACCGCGCTCAAGGAGATCAAGCCCTTTTCCCTCCAGAAAAGCCTGCTCCTGACCGTGGCGCTCCTCTTGCTGGTCGCCTTTCTTCTTGCCATGCTCACCGGTTACCGACAGGCCGCGTCCAATCTCCAGGAATTCCTCGGAAGCTCTTTCCTCGAGGAAGTCGAGTCCATGTCGGTCAGCCTGCGCGACCTGGACCTGACCAACCCCACCGATGTGGAAACCGCGCGCGGGGCCTTGAACCCCTATTTTTCCGCGGGCACCAGATCCCTCTACCTGATCCGGCAAGACCAGCCGAAAATTGACCTGCTCAGCGGCGCCGCCCCGCCCTTTCCGGGAATCATCTATGAGGCTATGGTCAAGCTCGCAACCGACAACGACAAAAACAACAACTACACCTTTGACAATTATGACAATGAGATTCTGGCCTTTCAGACCATCACCTTCTCCTCCGCGGGCAAAAACCGGCGCGCCTTCCTGGTGGCGTCCTATCCCTGGAAAAATTACAGCTCCCATCTGAGAGGCCTGATCGTCTACTTCATAATCATGTTCTTCGCCTTCGGCGGCCTGGCCAGTTCGGTCGCGATCAGCATGGCCCGCAACCTGGCCAACCCGATTTTAGGCCTGACCGAGGCCACTCGGCGTTTGGCCGGGGGCGAATTAAAGGAAGAGATTTATTACATCTCCAACGACGAACTCGGCAACCTGGCGCTCAGCTTCCGCAAGATGAGCGAGAGCTTGAAGCAGATCATCTCGCGCATCGTCGAGGCGATCTCGAGCATGGAACAGGCGATCTCGAGCATCGGCGACGCCAGCCAGACGGTCAACCAGGGGGCCACCGTTCAGGAGCAGGCCATCGAGGAGGTCTTCACCGCCATGATGGAGGTCAACACCACCCTTCAGGGCATCAGCGAGAATGTGGAGACCCTGAGTTCGGCCTCGCAGGAAAGCTCCAGCTCCATCTTCCAGACCGTGACCTCCATGAAAAGGATCTTCGAGAGCATGGAAAACCTGGACCGCGCCATCACCGACACCTCCAGCTCGGTCAACGAGATGACCGTGGCCATCGAGCAGGTCGCGGACAATGTGACCAACCTGAGCGCGATCGCGGAAGAGACCGCAAGCAGCATGTCCCGGATGGACAAGGCCATCGGCTCGATCGAGCAGTTCGCCAACGAGACCGCGAGCCTGAGCGAGGCCGTGATCCGGGACGCGGAGGAAGGCGCCAAATCGGTGGACCTGGCCCGGCAGGGCATCCACCAGATCGCGGCGGTGGTGAATCACGCGGAGGAAGTGATTACCCGGCTGGGCAAGCGCGCCGCGGAGATCGGCAAAATCGTGAAAGTCATTGACGAGGTCTCCAGCCAGACCAACCTGCTCGCGCTCAACGCCGCCATCATCGCGGCCCAGGCCGGCGAACACGGCCGCGGCTTCGCCGTGGTCGCGGACGAGATCAAGCAGCTGGCCGAGCGCAGCGCCGGCTCGACCCGCGAGATCACCCAGTTGATCCTGGGCGTGCAGAAGGAATCCAACGAGGCGGTGATTGCGATCCAGGACGGCACCCGTTCGGTCGCGGGCGGGGTGTCCCTGAGCGACCATGCCCGGACGGCGCTGGACAAGATTTTGGAAAGCTCCAAACTGGCCACCGCCCGGGTCAAGGAAATCGCCCGCACCACCATCGAGCAGGCCAGTTCCTCCCGCCAGATCAGCAAGGCCATGGAGCAGGTCGCGGAAATGGTCAACCAGATTTCCGTGGCCACCACCGAGCAGAGCAAGGGCGGCTCGCTGGTGCTCAAGGCCTCGGAGCAGATGAAGGACACCAGCAAATTCGTGCGCCGGACCACCGAGGAACAGAATGAGGCGTCCAAATTGATCAGCAAGTCCATCGAGAACATCACGGACATGCTCTCCAGCATCAATACCGCGCAGCAGGAACAGAAAAAGGCTTCCGAGCAGGTAGTGCGCCTGATGGACCGCATCCGGCAGATCAGCCAGGAGTCGGTGCAAAGCACTTCCCGGCTGGACTCGGTGATCAAGCGGCTGGAGGAGGAAGCGGAACGGCTTAAAACCGAGATCAGCCAGTTCCGGATTTGAGCGGATGGATACCGAGGCGCTGCTGTTCGAGTTGAAACAGGTTTTTGAAAAATTGGGCGCGGAGATTCGGGAGCAGCCGCTGGAATCGGAGGAAGGCAGGGCCCGGAGCGGGCTGGTCCGGGTGCGCGAACAGCGGATCGTGTTTCTGGATAATTTGCTCTCGCCGGAAGAAAAAATTAAAATCCTCTGCGAGCTTTTGAAGGAGTTCGATTTGGAGGGAGTTTATCTCTCTCCCTATCTAAGAAAAATGCTCGAGGTTTCTGATGCAAAGAAATGACCGGAAAGATTACCGGAAAATGGAAGGCTGGCTGGAGCGCTTTTCCCGGGCCCGGCTGTTGGTGGTCGGGGACCTGATGCGGGACATCTTCATCTGGGGCAAGGTCAAACGGATCAGCCCGGAGGCCCCGGTGCCCGTGGTGGAAGTCGAGAAGGAAACCGCCATGCTCGGGGGCGCGGCCAATGTGGTTCACAATCTGATCGCGCTGGGGGCGAAAATTCACCTGGCCGGGGTGGTGGGAGACGATGCCGCGGGCGAAGCCATCATCCGGCAACTGCGCGAGAAGGGCGTGGAAATCCAGGGGGTGGTGATCGAGCCGGGCCGGCCCACCACGGTCAAGACCCGGATCATCGCCCACGGCCAGCAGATCGTACGGGTGGACCGCGAGGTCCGCAAGCCGATCGGCAAGGAAAGCCGCTCCCGCATGCTCAAGGCGCTCAAGGAGCTTTTGCCCGAAACCGACCTGGTCCTGATCTCCGACTACGCCAAGGGCGTGATCAGCCCGGAATTGAACCGCGGATTCTTCCCCCTCGCCAAAAAACTCGGCAAAAAAATCCTGATTGACCCCAAGCTGGTCAACCTCTCATCCTACCGCGGAGGGTCCATCATCACCCCCAACCACCTCGAGGCCGGCCAGATCGCCCGGCTGGAAGTGGAGACCGACGCCCAGGTGGAAAAAGCCGGCAAGATCATCATGGAGGAACTGGGCATGGAAGCGGTCCTCATCACCCGTGGCGAGCACGGCATCAGCCTGATCGAAAAAAGCAAACCCGCCCGCCATATCCCGACCGAGGCCCGCGAGGTCTATGATGTCACCGGCGCCGGCGACACCGTGCTCAGCGCCCTGGGAGTGGGTCTGGCCGCGGGTCTGGACCTCTATGCCGCCACCGTGATCGCCAACCTGGCCGCGGGCATCGGCGTGAGCAAGCTCGGAACCTCCGTGGTCAGCCGCGACGAACTCCGGCAGGCGCTCCAGAACGGCGGGCTGTGATGGCGCGGGAACCGGACCTGGCAAATTTTTTAAGGAGCCAGGGAATAGCCCTCTTCGCCGCGGGAACCATCAAGGAAATAAAAAATCATTTTCCCTTGAGCCGGGAAATGGATTTGGCGGGCATTGATTATGCCATTTCCATGGCTTATCCCCTGCCCGCCCAAGCCTTGGAAGGAATTGCCGACCGCCCCACCCTGCTCTACAAGCACCTATACCGCCAGGCCAACAACCTTTTGGACCGGGTCGCACTGTTCCTTTCCGCCCGGCTCGAAGAACAGGGCGCCAAAGCCATCCCCATCCCCGCCAGCCAGATCACGGATTGGGAGAAAAACCTCGCCCACCTTTCCCACCGGGAGGTCGCCGTCAAGCTGGGCCTGGGTTTTTACGGCCGGAACAATTTGCTGGTGGTGCCGGGCTATGGCGCGAGGGTGAGGCTGGTCACGGTGCTGACGGATTTGGAATTGGAAATCCCGGGACCGGCTTCGGGAAAACAGTTCGAGTGCGGCAAGTGCCGGGCCTGCGTTTCGGTCTGTCCGGTTTCCGCGATCAGGACCGGGCCGGAGGATTTCGACCGCGCCGCCTGTTTCGCAAAGGTCAAGGAATTTGAAAAATTGCGCGGGATCAGCGTGGGAATTTGTGGGATCTGCGTGAAAGCCTGCCAGGGGCCGCGCGAATGAGCAAGCCGGTTGAGCCCCGCAAGGTCAAGCTCATCCTGAGCGCCATCTACGCGGACCGGAGTTCCTGGCTCGCGCTCTTGGCACAGCTCGAGCAAAAATTCGGCGCGACCGATTACTCGAGCAAAGAAATGAGTTTCGATTACACGCATTATTACGAGGAGGAAATGGGCGGCCCGCTCTTCCGCGAATTCGTGAGCTTCGAGTCCTTGCTCGCGCCGGGCGAGCTCGCGGGGATCAAGTTGTTCACGAACCGGCTGGAAGAAACCGCCGCGCGGGACGGGCGGCGCAAGGTAAATCTGGATCCCGGCTATCTGGCCCTTGACCATCTGGTCCTGGCCACAGGCAAGCCCGCTCCCCATAGCATATACCTGGCCGAGGGCATCTACGCGGACCTGCACCTGATCTACGAGTCCGGCGCTTTCTCGCCCCTGCCCTGGACCTATCCGGACTACAAAAGCGAAAGCCTGCTCGGCCTGATGAACCGGCTGCGGGAAGTCTTGAAAGCAAGCCTTAAAACAGGAGCAAACCCAGATGATGACTAGCATGACCGGCTTCAGCGCCGTCACCGGCGAGGCCCGGGGATTCAAGTTCCGGATCGAGGCGCGAAGCCTGAACCACCGCTTTTTCGAAATGAAAATCCGGCTGCCCGCCATGCTCTTCGGGCTGGACCTCGAAATCGAAACCCTGGCCAAGAAATATTTCGAACGCGGCAAGCTCGAGCTGATGGTCGAGGTGGAGGCCGAGCCGCAGGACTTGAGTTTTTCCTGGTCCCGGCCGCTGGCCAAGGCCTACCTCAAAACCTTCGAGGAGCTGAAGGATGAATTGGGCCTGCGCGGGGGCGTGGACCTTGAATTGCTGCTCAGCCAGAAAGATGTTATCATCTCCGGGCCGGATAAATGGGGAAAACAATACTGGCCTGAATTGGAACCGCTTTTCTCAAGCAGCTTTGAAGCCCTGGTCAAGGCGCGGCGGGCCGAGGGGGCGCGGCTGGAGTCGGAACTCCGGAAACACCTGGACCGGATCGGGGAACTGCGGGAAATGGTCAAGGGCCGGCAGGACCAGTCGGTGGGGGAGTTCAAGGCGAAGCTGGAGAAAAAAATCGAGAAACTGCTCGCCGATGGGGTGCAGCTGGATGAGGGCCGGCTGGAACAGGAAGTGGCGCTGCTGGCGAGCAGGTCGGACATCGCGGAGGAGCTGGAAAGGATCTCGAGCCACCTGAAGCAGTTCCGGCTCGAGCTGGAAACCGAAGGGCCCAAGGGCAAGAAGCTCGATTTCCTGCTCCAGGAACTGAACCGCGAGTTCAACACCGTGGCTTCCAAGAACCAAAACGCGGAATTGGCCTATGCGGTGGTTGAAGCCAAGTCCGAATTGGAGCGCATCCGGCAGCAGGTGCAGAATATTGAATGAGAAGGAGTTTTTCGTGAAGCTATTAAATCAAGAACCGGCGGGGAAATGATGCCGGCCCCGGGACTGCTCTTTATTGTTTCCGCGCCCAGCGGCGCCGGCAAGACCAGCCTGTGCAAGGCCGTGCTCAAAAGCGTCAACCGGAATTTCCCAAGGCCCCTTAAGTGGTCCTGCTCCTATACCACCCGCGCCCCCCGCGCCGGCGAGAAACACGGCGTGGACTACTTTTTCGTGAGCGACCCGAAGTTCGACCGGATGATCAAGGCGGACGAGTTTGCCGAATGGGCCGTGGTCCACGGCCACCGCTACGGCACCTCCAAGAAATACCTGGCGCAAGCCCTGAAAGGCGGGGTGGACCTGCTCCTTGAAATTGACTGCCAGGGCGCGCGAACGCTGCGGAATAAAAACCTGCCCGGCTCTTATGTGTTTATTTTGCCGCCCAGCCGGGCCGAACTGCGAAAACGGCTCAAGGGCCGGGGCACGGAGCCGGACGCGGTAATCGCGCGCCGGCTGAAGCGGGCGATGTCGGAAGTTGAAGAATACCGGAATTACGACTATATTATAGTGAACGATCAATTCGAGATTGCCGCGGCGGAGCTTTCCGCGGTCATTCTGGCGGAGCGGAGCCGGCTCTCGATTAGGCAAGGCGAAATTAAGCCGATCCTGAAACAATTTCGGAGGT
>CAIUDS010000266.1 GCA_903897985.1 uncultured delta proteobacterium | reverse complement strand
GTGGTCTTGAGGCCGCGCGAGCGCTGGGCCGAGAGGATGGTTTGGGCGCTCTCGGAGAAAATGGGCACGAGTCGGAAGGATAGGGAAAGGGCGAAGGAAACGGAAAAAGGAATTCCCAGATGGGTGAGTCCGTAATACAGGTCTTCGACCCGGGTGGAGGCGAGGAAGACCATGCCGAAGAAAAGCATCAAGCCGAGCCGGAGCGCCATGCCGGCGGAAAACCTGATTGCGGGCAGGCTCAATTCCAAGCCGGCGATATAAATAAAGGGTTCGTCGCCTTTGGTGAACAAGGCCCAGAGCAGGAAGCTGGCGAGGACGATGAAGAGGAACAGGAACCAGAGCCGCTTGAGGATTGAAAAGGCGCCGCTCGCAATTCCCGCGGGGATGGCGATCAGCCAGAGGGCGAGCAGATAGCGCGGGTCATTGAAGGCGAGCGGGAAGATGAAGCAAAGGATCAGGCCGGCGATTTTTCCGGACGGATGCAGCCGGTGAAAAAGCGAATTCTTTTCCACGAACAAAAACTGGCTCATGGCCCCCTCCGGAGCGCCCGGACCGCCTCGCCGACCGAGAGGAACCCGAACCCGAGTTCGAGTCCGAACCGGGTGATCTCGGGCGGAATCAGCGAGGCCTCTTTCAATTTTTCCGGCCGGCTCAACACTTCCCGGACGCCGCCTTCCAGGATTTTCCTTCCGCGCGCCATGACCGCCGCCCGGCTCGCGTATCTCGCCACCAGCCAGAGCGTGTGGGTGATGATGATAATGGTCTTGCCCTCGCGGTTCAGCCTTTGCAGCAGGTCCATCACTTTCTGCTGTTCAGTGTAATCCAGCCCGGTGGTGGGCTCGTCAAAGATCAGGACTCGCGGCTGCGCACTCAAAACCCCGGCAATGGCCAGCCGCTGGCGCTCGCCCTTGGTCATCAAAAACGGGTTTTCATTTTCCCGTCCGCTCAGGCCCACCAGCTCGAGCGCCGCCCCTGCCCTTTGTTTGACCTCGCTTTCAACAAATCCGAAATTCCGAGGCGCGAACGCGGCCTCATCATAAACCCGGTTCGAGAAAATCTGGTGGTCCGGGTTCTGGAACACATATCCGATGTCCCGGCCCAATTCCGAAATCAGTTCCGGCCGGACCTCGCGGCCGTCGAATTTTACTCCGCCCTTGGTGGCGGGCAAAAGTCCGTTCAAATGTTTTACCAGGGTGGTCTTGCCCGAGCCGTTCTGGCCGATCAGGGCGAGGAAATCGCCGCGCCGGATTTCCAGGTCAATCCCGGACAGGGCCTGATTGCCATTAGGATAAACATGCTCCAAACCCCGCGCCTGAATCAAAAGTTCTCCCCGGCGCTTTTCTTTTTCCTCGTCCGCGCTCCGGATGCGGTCCAGGACTTCTCTTTGCAGATTCCAATTTTGATTCCGGAGCGCGCGGGCCGCTGCGATCGGGTCCAGTTGAAAGGGGCTGACTTTCAACTCCTTAAAAAGCTCCGCCATTTCCGGCGGCCGGATGCCATGCGCGATGAGCAAGGCCGGATCGCAAAGGATTTTATCGCGCGATCCCTCCGCAACGATTTTGCCATGATCGAGGATAACGATCCGGTCCGCCATCAGCAGGTCCTCCGGCTCGTAGTCAACCAAAATCACGGTCCGGCCTTGCGCCTTGAGCTGGCGCATCACCGCGGCCACCTGCTCGCGGCCGAGCGGGTCCAAATCCGTAACCGCCTCGTCAAACAGGATCAACTCGGGCGCGAGCGCCAGCACCGACGCAATCGCGAGCCTTTGCTGCTCTCCGCCCGAGAGCGATTCCGGCGCGCGGTCCCGGAAATTCTCCATGCCCACCGCCTCGAGCGCGGAAGCGATCCGGCGTCCCATTTCCTCGCGGGGGATGCCCAGGTTCTCCGGCCCGAACGCCACATCCAGTTCGGCGCGAGTAGAAAACAACTGGCTCTCGAAATCCTGGAGCACCAGGCCGACCCGGCTGGCGAGTTGAAAGGTGCGCAGGTCCTTGACCGATTCGGAAAAAATCTCCAGGTCGCCGGAAAATTCCCCGCGATAAAAATTGGGGATGATGCGGTTGAGGCAAAGCAGGAAACTGCTTTTGCCGGCGCCGCTTTTGCCGGCGACGGCCACGGCCTCGCCTGGGGCCTGCTCGAACTCGATCCCGTCCAGGGCGAAGGTTTTCCCGCGCTGGTATTGGAAGCGCAAATCCCGGGCGCGGACCGCGGCATTCATTTTTTGAATGACCAGGACCCTTCTTCGGACCAGGCCTTAAGCCCGTGCAACCGGTTGGGGCCGAGGTCAAACACCAGGATGGAGTATCCAATGGCGGCCGCGGGTTTTTGCCCATCCAGCCAGCCGAATTGCTCCGGCTGAGTCCAGAAAATCTTGCCGTGGTCGTTGATCATAAAAGGCAAACCGGCCAGGAAACTAGCGCTCACCGCGAGCGAGTCGCACTGGGTGTCCGCATAGGGCAACTGGTATTTGATTTGATAAACCGCCGGGTCCACCCTTCCGAAATAGGCTAGGCAGATCTTGTCCATCCGGTTGCGGTCCATATATTTCTTGAGTCCGATCAGGCCCTGGCCCCAATCGAGATTGGAATCAACCAGGATCTTTCCACCGTTTTTAGGTCCTCCCGCCGCGAGATTGAAATAGGCCAAATAATCCGGATAAATGAGCAAGTTGGAAAGGAGGTGAGCAATCAGCAAAAGCCAGCTCGCGGTTTTCAGCCAACGCTTAAGATTCAAAAAAGGCGAAACCAGCCGCGCGGAGAAAATATAAAGGAACGGGATCGCGGGGAGGATGTATCGGAAACCGAGGTTGATGTTGGTGAACAAGGAGATTCCCAGGATGATGCCGAGCGGGGGGAGGAGCAGGAACAACTCGTCTTTCCATGAGTTCTTCCGCCATGCCAGCGACACCGTCGCGGCCAGGATTAGAAGCAAGGACCACAAGGTCATCTTGACCGCCATGGCGACCAGGTAATACGAGCGCCAGCCCTGCCGCGATATTTTGCCCAGGAAATAAACCAGATACTTGCTTTCATTCTCAAAGGTCTGCAAGTCAAAGCCCTTGACGAAGTGGAAAGGAAGCAGGACGGGCGTGCGCGCCGGAAGGAGTTCGGAAAAATTTTGCATGGTCTCGCTATCGAAAACATAAGCACCCAGGGGCATGCCCACGCCTTTCCAGAGGTAGCCGGTATTGATGGCCAGCCAGCAGACCAGGACCATGAGCAAAATCCCGGGCCCGGCTTTCTTGAGTTGCAGCGCGGACCCTCCCAAAAG
>CAIUDS010000265.1 GCA_903897985.1 uncultured delta proteobacterium | reverse complement strand
GTGACTGGAGTTCAGACGTGTGCCTTCCGATCTGTATCCCCTGCTCTCTACCAAAAAAGGAAGAAAGAATGGGAAGCTGAATTTCAAAAGTTGGCTAAGAGAACTGGGGGCAAAAGGAATCGGGCGAATGAGTGCATAAAAGAATATGGCATGCCTTTTGTTTCCCTCGTAATGAATGCTTATGGCGAGGGGAAAATAGCATATGGAAATATAACAGATTATTTGTCCATCAAAGCTAAATATTTGCCCAAGGTTGAAAATTTAATGCACAAATTTGGATGAAAATGCCGGAATTATTGCCAGGCCATTGCATTGATACCAACGCGCTTATTGACTTGTGGCGGAGGGTATATCCCCCTGATGTTTTCAAAGGGCTATGGGAAAAGATTGAGGGTCAGGTGGAGGAAGGCTTTTTGATCGCCCCCAAAGAAGTTCTTTCCGAGCTCGAGCAGCAAGATGATGAATTATTGAGATGGGCGAAGTTGCACCGAAAAATGTTTAAGGCCTTGGATGCCGACCAACAGAGGCATGTAGCCGAAATCTTGGAGCGTTTTCCAGATTTGGTTGACCCAAACAAAGTGACGCCCGATGCGGATCCTTTTGTTATAGCTCTGGCAATGTCTCAAGGGTGGAAAGTCATTACCTCCGAAGCTCCTTCAAGGGGAGGTCGGCCCAAGATTCCAAATGTATGCTCATCTTTCGGAATCGGTTGTTTGTCGTTATTGGAATTTTTTAGAGAAAAGAACTGGGAATTTTAATCTGTAACCTATAACAAATTATCTTCATCTTCACACCGCCCCGGTGAACCATTCGGGCACGGCTTTCATGATGGACTGCGAGATGGGGTGGTCCTCCGGCGAGAAGGTTCCCTGGTCAATCAGGGACTTGAGGGTTTTTTCGAGCACCACCATCCGGCCGCTGGAGTGGATGATGGCCGGATAGTATTCGTTGATGAAGAAATATTTGAGCCGGAACCGTTTCTCCGGGTCCTGGCTTAGCGCCAGGATTTTTCCCTCGATCTCGTCATGCTTGAGCCCGGTAAACTCGGCCTTGGGCGAGCGCATCCGTTTCGTGCAGTCCGCGAGCCCGTCCTTGCATTTGAAGGTCAGGCGCCAGTGCTCGATCACGCCCAGCGAGTTGATCATGAGGGTGTTGGTGGTGATGGTGTTCTCGGCGCGGTCCACTTTCGCGCCCTCGAGCTGGGGAAGATAATAATTGTCCGTGATCGCGCTATAAGCGCTGACCCCTCCTGCGAACGGCCGCTCCAGGATGTCGTCAATGGTGAAAAAGGGCTTCTGCTCGAAGCGCGCGTCATGGATCAGCATCAGCTCTTCCTCGGTGTAGTGGAACCGCTCCTTCCAGAGCTCCTCGGGCGAGAGCGCCTTGTTGGTGAGCGAACTCTGGCTGGTGAGCATGCCCAGGGCCTGGCCGCCCCGCCAGATCAAAGGCAGCACCCCGACCGCCCACTCGGCGCTGCCGCCGATCTCGCCGATCATCGCATTCAAGGCGCGGCCGTCCGGGAACTTTAGCCCGGGCAAACCCATCACCACCGCGGGGAACAGGTCGCCGTCCTTGTCCACCGGCGTGGCCACCTTGAGCGCGTTCAGCTCCTTGATCGGCGGGTGGTGCCGGGGCCGATCCAGGAAAAACGCGGCCAGCTCATCCAATTTTATGCCGTAGGCCTTGGCGATAATATCAGCTTCTTCCTTGAGGTTGGTGTCGCGCGGGTTGAACTCCGGAAAGGGCGCGCCCGCGGTCCAGCGTTCGACATAGATGTCCGGCAGATGGCGCTTGGCGCCGGACTCGGTGATGAACAGGCAGGTGATGGACGAGTGCAGGCCCTTGACCGACTTGGTGGTCCCGTCAATGACATCCGAGCCCATGGACAGCCGCGTGACATCCGTGTCCAGCGCGTGGCCGTAAGTCCGGCAGTCCTTTTCTTTCCCGAACAAGGCCCCGACCGGGATGGTCGGATTGCCGCCCGGCTCCACCCCCGGCTTGACCCGCACGCCCTCGGTGATCGAGCTTTCGATCACCACTTCCTCCCCCACATCGAAAGTCTGGGTGGTGATCTGCAACACCTCGGACATGATCTGCGCCGCGGTCCGGTCGTTCATTCGTTTAAGCTCGTTGATGGCGTCCGGGGTTTGCTGGTTCTTGGCCAGTTTGTTGAGCGAGCCCACGCCCTGCAACGCCACGCCCGCGGCCGGGAGCGCCGAGGCCAAAATTACGGCTTGCCTTAGCTGTTTGGACCGGAACACGCCCAGGTTGCTCCTGCCGTTCACGCGGTCATCAATGACAAAGACCGTGCCCTTCAGGAGTTCAAGGCCGTAGAAGTCCAGGACTTCCTGATGGCGGAGGTTGAAGGTGGAGACCCGGTTCCTGGTCATCTCCATCCGGCTGCTCTTGCCCTTATACCCCAGCCGGAAATCGGCAATGTTATAACGCAATGAATTGCTCATCCTGTTCCCCCTGTTTGCTTATCCTCCGTCAGAATCATAATTGTTTCAATTCATTCATTACGGCCGATTTTACCATCAAAGCTTGTTGGACAAGCCTTTCCGCAATTTCCCGATCGTATTCTTCATCCCAGTCTTCAGGATACCTGGTCATCACCGCCGCGTCTGAAAGTTCTGACAGATCTCCCACCGCGGCCCGGACTTTGCTCTTAGACGGAAGCAGGTTGAGCAACTCATCCACATCATGACTTTTGCCAAAAGGGATTCCATAAAATGGTAGTAAGGCTTTTATATATTTTTTCGCGGCCTGCTGGGCATGGAAGCAGACGGTGTCAAAAGGAGCGTTTTTGGCAGGAAGGACCAATTCGATATTTTGGAAATCAGCCTCCGCTTTCTGGATCCAGGCTTTGACCTCGCTGATTACCGCCTTAGCCGCCATAGAGCACCTTTCCCTCCTGATCCGCAGGGTAGGCAATGGTGCCGGGAATTTTGCGCTTGACTGCGAATTCCCTGTTGCTCATGACAATAATGTCCTTGGCCAAGCCCAGGCCGTTCACCGCCCGCCGCATCGCGATCCGCAACGAGCGGCGGTCTTTGGCGTTCTTGACGATGACCAACAAATCCACATCACTGTCCGGGGCTGGATTCGGCTTTGCCCGGGAGCCGAAGAGAATTATTTTTTGCGGTGAAAACTTTTCCGCGATCCGCCTCACCATCTCCTCGATTATTTGCTCGGGCGCCATATCAAACTTTTACCACATTGCTGGAGGTTTTTCAAATAGAGAATGCGATTTTCGACTTTGGCGAGTCGCGTCCGAGCGGTAAGGAAGCTGAGCGGTCTCAGAAGAACTTTTTCTTGATCGAGTCCATGATCCGATAGGAGAGTTCGAGTTTGGTCAGCTTGGGCAGGTATTCGATGCGGCCGCGCTTGGGCAGGATGGTGGCGATATTGGTGTCCACATCGAAGCCGGCGCCCTTCTTGCTCACATCGTTGGCCACGATCATGTCGAGGTTTTTCTCTTTCAATTTTTTCTGGGCGTTCTTGACCAGTTCCTCGGTCTCCGCGGCGAACCCGACCAGGATCTGGTCCTTGCGCTTCTGCTTCCCCATCTCCGCGATCACATCGGGGGTCTTTTCCAGTTCGAGTTGCGCCATCCCTTTTTCCTTCTTGATCTTGGACTTGGCCTCCGCCCGGGGCCGGAAATCCGAGACCGCCGCGGCCATGATCACGATGTCGGCGTCCCTTGAATATTTCTCGCAGGCCTTGCGCATATCCTCCGCGCTCTCCACGCTGACGCGCTTCACCCCGAGCGGCGGCCGGAGTGCGCTCGGCCCGGAAATGAGCATGACCTCGGCGCCGTTGGCCCGGGCGGCGCGGGCGAGCGCATAGCCCATCTTGCCGCTCGAGCGGTTGGAGATGAAGCGGACGGGGTCCAGGGCCTCGCGGGTGGGGCCGGCGGTGACCATGATTTTCTTGCCGGTGAAATTTTTGGGCGCGAGCAGATACTCGCAGGCCTCCGCGATCAGGTCCGGATCGGGCAGCCGGCCCTTGCCTTCCCAGCCGCAGGCGAGTTCGCCGGACTCCGGCTCGAGCACCTCGACCCCGCGGGCCTTGAGCCTCGCCAAATTCTCCCGAACCGCGGCGTGCTCATACATGTTCACATTCATGGCCGGGCAGACCAGGACCTTGGCTTTGGTGGCGAGGTAAAGGGTGGTGAGCAGATCGTCGGCCACTCCGTTCGCGATCTTGCCGATGATGTTGGCGGTGGCCGGGGCGATCACCAGGAGTTCGGCCCGGTCGGCCAACTCGATGTGCACGAGCGGGTTGGAATGCTTGTCGAACATCCCGGTATGGACGGGGTGTCCGGACAGGGTCTCAAAGGTGAGCGGGGGCACAAAGCGGGCGGCGTTTTCCGTCATCACCACCTCGACCTGAGCGCCGGCCTTGATCAGGAGCCGGACGAGTTCGCAGGCTTTGTAGGCCGCGATGCCTCCGCTTACCCCCAATAATATTTGTCGGTCTTTCAGCATCTTACCTTCTCCAGTCTACTCCATATCCGCCCCTTCCTGCAAGAAGGGGTTGTATTTCTTCTCCTGTTTGATCGTGGTGGGCGGGCCATGGCCGGGATAGATCTCGCAGTTGTCGCCCAGCGGATAGAGCTTGGTCTTGATCGAGGCGATCAGTTGCCTTTGGCTGCCGCCGGGGAAATCGGTCCGGCCCACGCTGAACTGGAACAGCACATCGCCGACCATGGCGATGGTCTTGTCCTTGTCCTGGTGATAAAGGGTGATGCTGCCGGGCGAATGTCCGGGCGTGTGCAGCACCTTGAGCTCGAGGGCGCCGACCTTGACGGTGTCGCCCTCCTCGAGGAACTTATCCGCGGGCGGGGACCGGTCGGACTCGACCCCGAAATAAGTCGCCATCTCGCTCATCTTGGTGATCAGGTCCTTTTCCGCGGGATGGATGCAAATGGGCGCGTCCGTGGCTTCCTTTAATTTCTTGTTCCCGCCGATATGGTCGAAGTGGCAGTGGGTGTCAATGATCATCTTGCATTTCAGCTGGTCTTCCGACAGCTCCTTCAGGATCAGCGGCACATCCCCGCCCGGGTCTATTACCACGGCTTCCTTGCTCTTCGCGTCCCCCACGATGTAACAGTTCACCATCAGCGGCCCGGTTTCAAAATATTTGAAAATCATGCTCACCTCTCCAGCGCCTTCAAATCCAGATAGATTTCGCGGGCGTTCTGGTAACGCTGCTCCGGGTCCTTGGCCAGGCATTTCAAGATGATCCGGTTAAGCTCGTCCGGGATTTCCGGGTTGAGTTCCTTGGGCGAGCGCGGCGGCGTGTGGATGTGCTGGTAGCCGATGTCGCCCTCAATAAAGGGTGGCTGCCCGCACAAGAGCTCATACATGGTGGCGCCCGCGGAATAAATATCGGTCCGGGCATCGAGCGGCTTCCCCAAAGTCTGCTCCGGCGACATGTAAAGCGGGGTGCCGCTCACCAGCGTCCGTCCGGTCTTGACTTCCTCCAACAACTTGGCCAGCCCGAAGTCCATGATCTTGATGATCTGGTTCTGAGTCCACATGATGTTGCTGGGCTTGATGTCGCGGTGGATCACCTTTTTCGAGTGCGCGTAATCCAAGGCCTGGGCCAGTTGCTTGAAAATCTCCATGCCGATCCGGGGCGGGATCCGGCGCGACCTTTTCCCCAGCACCTTCAAATCCTCGCCCTCCACCAGCTCCATCACGATGAAATAATTCCCCTGGTACTCGCCCCCGTCAAACACCGAGACGATGTAGGGGTGATTGAGCTGGGCCAGCACCTTGACCTCGCGCAAAAAATTTTCCACGATGTCCGGATGTTTTTTCAGGTCCTGGGGCAGGACCTTATACGCGACCATCCTTCCCAGGTTGAGGTCCTTGGCCAGATAGACCACGCCCATGCCGCCCCGGCCGATTTCCTTCACCACCTGGTAGCGGAACTGGCCCTGAGCGGCCCCGGGCATGGAGACCCCCAGGGAGGGGCCGCTGGTCTTTTTGCTGATTTCCTGCAGCCGGAGCGTGACTTCCTGAAAGCCGGGGTCAACCTGGTAAATGCGCTGGTAAAGCCCCTGCGCGTAGTTCACCTGTCCCAGTTGCTCGTAAATCCGGGCCATGCGGTAATAGAGATCGAGGTTGCCCGGATCGAACGGTTTTTTCTGCGCCAGCGTCCGGTAGTAATTGAAGGCCTGGTCCAGCTTGCCCAGCTCGAATAAAATATCGCCGGTCAGCTTCAAGCCGTCCTGGTAATGCGGGTCGGATTCGGTGACGCGGGTAAGGTTTGCCAGCGCCCGGTCCTTCAGGCCCCGGCCGGAATAGGACACGGCCGCCTCGTAATATTTCCCGGCCTTTTCATACATCGCGCTCAGCTTTTCCTGATCCCCCAGCTCCTCATAGACCTGCAACGCCATGTCCATATTGCCCGCGGCTTCATAGGCCTCCGCGGCCCGGGCCTTGTCTCCCGCCACATAGAAGGTCTCCGCGGCCAGCCGGCTGTCCCCGCCTTTCAAATACAACTCCGCGGCTTTTTTCTTGTCGCCGAGGGTGGCCCAGAGGTCGGCCGCGGCCAGGAAGTCGCCGGCCTGTTCGAGGTATTTGACCGCTTCCCGGTTCTGGCCGCTCGCCTGGTAGTAGTGCGCGCGGATCTCCGCGGACCGTTGCCGGTCGCCGGACTCGTCGAAAAGGTCCGCGGCCTTGAGTTCCTCGCCCATTTTGATAAAAGCCTCCGCGGCCTTGCCCGTCTCTCCGGCCAGCATATACATCTCCGCGGCGAACTTGGTCATTCCCGAGAGTTCCAGCACCTCCGCGGACCTTTTCAGGTCCCCGGCCTTCTTGAAATAGAACGCGGCCTTCTTGGCGGCGCTCTCGAAGAGCTGTTTGAATTTCGCGGTGTTGTCGGTGGGCAGGTTCGCGAGCGCCTGCTTCCAGACTTTCTCGAATAATGAGGAAGCCTTGGCGAAATCCTCGGCCTGGGCGTAGCAGTTGGCGGCCTGCTCGGCGAAACCGGCCTGCTCATAGAGCGCCGCGGCTTTGGGGTAGTTCCGGGTCTTCTCGTACATCTCCGCGGCGGTGGTGGTCTTGCGCGCCTTTTCGTAGAGCTCCGCGGCCTGCTGGAACCGGTCGTGCTGTTCGCACATGCGGCCGGCCTGCTCGTAAAGGCTGCTGTCAATCAGCGCCTTGAGCGCCTGATCCAAATCGTTGAACTTCTCCACCAATACCCGCGCGGCCCGGTCCGGGCTCCGGCCCGCCAGGTACATTTCAATCGCCTTGTTATATTTCTCGATCTGCTCGTAAAGCTCGCCCGCGCGCACGAACTCCTTGTTCTTCTCGCACCACTTGGCCTCGCGCCGGATGTCGCGGCCGGTGCGCAGCTTGCCCGGCGTTTTTTTCCGCCGGCGCATGAGCAGGAAGAGGATTATGGGCAGGGCGATGATGATCAGGACCAGGCCGGCCAGCACCAGGTTATGATAGGGCAGCCAGCCCATGTAGATTTCCCAATATAGCAGGAGGTCCTCGATCACCGAGGAAACCGCGTCCCAAACCGGCGCCAGATAAGTCTTCAGAATGTCTATAACCTGGTCCATCCCCTTCAATTCTATGACCCGGCTGGAAATTGTCAATTTGCTCTTGCGCGTCGCGGTTATTCGCGGCGCGGCGTGTGCGCTTTCCGCACTTCCGCGGGCTCCCCTCGGGTCTGATCCTCAGGGTCGAAGACAGCCGAGCCGCAACCTGCGATCCAGGGACAAGTCCCGGGGTGGTTTCCATCCTTTTTTTACGCCCACAAAAAAATTGGCGGAATTGCATTTTTTACTTGACAAGGCTCTAAAGATGTGCTAGGGAATATGGTATAGCCTGAAGTGCGCTGAAAGGCAGCCTGCTCGAGCTTTGACACTCGGGAAAAGTTGGCCGTTTTTTTGCAAAAGGAGGGGGTTATGATGAATGGTAAGCGGTTTTTCAGGAAGGCATTATGGAGCCAATGACATTGCCTACCATCCTTTCAGCGACATTAAGACCATGACCTATGGCAACGGACTCGATTACGAGAACGATTTGGACCACCGATATTTCCCGAAAGAAATCAAGGTCGGCGACACCTGCGCCCAGGGACGGCTGGACGCGGTTATCGTCAGCGACGGCGGTGAAGCCGCCCATCAACGCATGACCACCTATGAATACGATAGCCGCGGCAACATCACAGGGTCCACCCTGGGGATAGATGTGCTGGGAGGGACCAGTGTCAACTTCTATTACACCCAATACCTTTACGACGCGGACGGGAACCTCTCGGAAATGGTTTATCCC
>CAIUDS010000264.1 GCA_903897985.1 uncultured delta proteobacterium | reverse complement strand
CGTCGGTATCTGGAGGAAGCGCTCAAGGAAGTTATGATTGATTTGGCATGGGTGCGCGCTCATCTTCCGGAGCCGGAACTGAGAAATTTTGCTTGGATTGCCCGCGCAGATAAGGGGAAAAAAAAGTGTTAGACGGTCAGGCTCGCATAATGATCCGAATGGCTAGGCCAAACAGGCGCGCCTGCGCCAGGGGTTGGGATTTAGGGGTTTGGGGTTGGGCAATTCCCGAACTCCCAATTCCGAATTCCCTATTTTTACCGCGAAGGCATAGGGATGATAAGTTGATAAAAGGATAGGTTGATAGGGGGAATTTCACCAACCCCAAACCCCTAGCCCCCAATCACGGCACATATCTACCGCCAGAATTGACATTAGTAGGAGATCCTCCCCATATAATCATCTCATTCCCGGTCCAGACCGCGGTGTGACAAGCTCTTGCGTCAGGAACATTGATAAGCGAGGTTGAATTCCAAGAATTTAATGAGGGATTATACCTGCCGCCGGTATTGGTATTTGTTGAACCGCTTGTATAGCCCCCCCAAACAATCATCTGGGTGCCGGACCAGACCGCAGTATGATAATCCCTTGCCGCGGGCGAGGCAGAGGTTGCAGTCCAAGAATTTGTTCCTGGATTATAATTGGCGCCGTTATTATAATAATGCGCGCTGGTGTCATAAAAATATCCGCCCCAGATAATCATCACCGGGGTAGTTAAGCCAGTGGTCCAGACCGCGGTATGATAAATCCTTGCCGAAGGAACCGGGGCATTTGTTGAAGTTGCAGTCCAGGAATTAGATGATGGATTATATATGCCGCCGGTATTTGTATAGATGTTTGAACCAGAATAATACCATCCTCCCCAGACAATCATCAGCGGGGTGGTTAAGCCGGAGGTCCAGACCGCGGTGTGATTCACCCTTCCAAGAGGAACATTTGCGCCAGTGGAAGTTGGGGTCCAGGAATCTGTTATTGGATTGTATCGGGCGCCGGTGTTTACATAGACTCCTGAACCGGACGTTCCGGCCCAGATAATCATTTCGTTCCCGGTCCAGACTGCAGTGTGAAAACACCTTGCCGAGGGCACATTTGCGGCAGTGGAAGTCACAGTCCAGCTATTCGTGACCGGATTATATCTGCCGCCGGTGTTAAGGTATGAAGCATTATCTCCGCCCCAGACAACCATCTCGGCTCCGGTCCAGACTGCAGTATGATCCTTCCTTGCCGCTGGCACATTGGCGCCGGTAGAAGTTGCGGTCCAGGAATCTGTTGTGGGATTATACCTGCCGCCGGTGTTGAAATATGCGGTGCTACCAATAAATCCGCCCCAAACAATCATCTCGGCGCCGGTCCAGACCGCGGTATGGTATGACCTTCCGGCAGGCGCATTGGTGGGGCAGGTTGCAGTCCAGGAATTTGTTGCAGGGTTATAGTTGCCGCCGGTGTTATAAGGGTAGGAGAAGCCATCCCATCCTCCCCAGACAATCATCACCGGGGTTGGCAAGCCGGAGGTCCAGACCGCGGTGTGATTTTGTCTGTACTGCGGGGCATTGGCAGTCGAAGTCGGGGTCCAGGCATTGGTTGAAGGATTATACTTACCGCCGTCATTAGAAGCTCCGTACCCGGCCCACACGATCATTTCAATACCGGTCCAAACCGCGGTGTGATAATACCTTGCCGAGGGCACATTTGCGCCGGTGGAGGTTGGGGTCCAGGAATCTGAAACCGGATTATACCTGCCGCCGGTGTTGGTGGTTGGATTACCTCCCCAGACAATCATCTCAGTGCCAGTCCAGACCGCGGTGTGATAATACCTTGCCGAGGGCACATTTGCGCCGGTGGAGGTTGCGGTCCAGGAATCCAATAAAGGGTTATATCTGCCGCCGGTATTCACATATGACGTGTCATAACCGCCCCATACAATCATCTCGGCATTGGTCCAAACCGCGGTATGCCAATATCTTGCCGAAGGCGCATTCGCGCCGGCGGAAGTTGCGGTCCAGGAATTGGTTATAGGATTATACTTTCCGCCCATGTTTGTAAAATAAGGAGCGCTATTACTGGTTTGACCACCCCAAACCATCATCTCGGTCCCGGTCCAGACCGCGGTATGGTATGCGCTTCCGGAAGGCGCGTTGGTGTACGAGGTCGCGGTCCAGGAATCGGTTGCCGGGTTATATCTGCCGCCAGCGTTTGTATAGCTAGCACGATATCCACCCCAAACAATCATCTCGGTCCCGGTCCAGACCGCCGTGTGATTTTGCGTTCCTGCGGGAGCATTGGTGGTGGAGGTTGAAGCCCAGGAATCGGTTACGGGATTATATCTGCCGCCGGTTTTTAAGTAAGAAGACGAAGATAGCCCCCCGGCCCAGACAATCATTTCGGTCCCAGTCCAGACCGCAGTATGATTCATTCTTGCGCCTGGCAGACTGCGAATGATCGTGTTTTTAATCCAGTAGTCGTGGAATGCGATGTTCCAAGCATATAAGGCCGGAGTGAGGTCAGCATTTCCTGCCAAATCTGTGGCCCGTACCTGGAAGGAATGACTAGCCTCGGATAAGCCGGTATAGGTTTTAGGAGAAACGCAGGATGACCATCCGGTGGAATCCAGGTTGCAGTCAAAGACGCAGGGGCCGCCCGTGCAATGGAAAGAGAAATCCGCAGTGGTTGAGCTGGAGGGATTGGGCGGATAGGTGTCTAAAAAAGTTTCCGGCGGAGTTATATCAATGGTCCAGGCATAGGCTGCCGGAGAAGGATCGGGATTAAGCGCCAGGTCCAAAGCCCTGACCGTAAAAGTATGAGCGCCTTCGGCCAGGCTGGAATAAGTTTGGGGCGTGGTGCAGGAAGAAAATGATTCGCTGTCCTTTTTGCACTCGAAAGCGCAGGGACCGCCGGTGCAAGTGAATTCAAAAAGCGCGCCTGTGGCATTGGTCAGGGCCGGGGGCTGGTTGGTGATCTGGGTGTCAGGCGGGGTTAAATCTATGGTCCAGGTCCAGCTTGCAGGAGTAGAATCCGTATTGCCGGCGAAATCCGTGGCTTTGACCTGGAAAGTATGCGAGGCTTCAGACAGACCGGAATAATTTTTGGGAGAGAAGCAGGCGCTAAAGCCCCCGGAATCCAGTTGGCATTGAAAAGTGCAGGGAAAGTCATCGCAATAGAAGTAGAAGCTCGGGGAGGATGACTTGTCGGGATTGGGCGGATAAGCATAAATGAAAGTTTGCGGAGGATTATGGTCGGCTTGAATGATGATGGAGGCGAAATCCGAAACCGGGGCATGGACGCCGTCATTATAAGATACGGTCACGGTCCCGTGCGCTCCGTCCAGTTTTGCCTGGAAGAAATTGGGAGGGGAGAGACGATTCAGGTCTCCGGTGGATGACCAGAGGGTGCTGACCCCGCCATAAGAGTCGGTGCAATCAATGGTGGATGCATCGAGGAGCGTGCAAATCGCCGAGAAAGGAATAAAGTCCCCTTCTTGAATGCTGGCGCCGGCCGGAGCGAGGGCTATGGCGGTCACGGATTGATTCACCATGATGGTGACATTCTCCGCCGCGGTCAACTTGTTCGGGTGCCGATTATTGGGCGCGCCGGAGTAACTGTCGGATGGGACTGAAACCTCGATCTCGATCTCCTGCCCCGCGGTGCAACTTCCCGGCGCAAATACTTTTACTCGGGCATAGCCGTCATCAGTCGGCGGCGGATCGCTCGTATATTCATAGACTTCGCTGCCAAGGATATAGGTCTTGGAGCCTGCGGGGTTCCGACCATATAGCTGCGCGCCAATGCAAGTGCTGCTTACGATCTTGAAATTCAAACCCCAGCCGGTCCGGTACCAGTTGAAACCCGAGGCGCCTCGCGCCCCCAGGGTCACGGAGTCGCCGGCGACGACCGTTGCGGTCACGGTCTCGTTTTCGAGGACCGTGGGATTGCCGGAGAGGT
>CAIUDS010000263.1 GCA_903897985.1 uncultured delta proteobacterium | reverse complement strand
GGTTTATGAATATGAAATCGGCGGCAAGAGCTACCAGGTTTAAGTGGAAGCCGAGCCGGGGCATGTGTTCAAGGTCACGGTGGACGGCAAGGAATTGCAGGTCGAGCTCAAGACGGTCCATTATGACCAGGCGGCGACGGCCTCGGAAACCCCGATGGTGGTCCGGCAGCAGATTTCCGCGGGCAGCGAAATCGCGGGGCTATTGACCATCCGGGCGCCGATCCCGGGCGAGGTGAAGAAGGTTGCGGTGAAGATCGGGGAGGTGATCGGCGAGGGCGACATGGTGGTGGTGATCGAGGCCATGAAAATGGAGAACAACATCGTGAGCAGCGCGGCCGGCCGGGTGAAGGAAATCCTGGTCAAGGAAGGCCAGAATGTTAAGCTGAACCAGGCCCTGGTCAGCCTGGAGGTGATCCGGAAATGACCGGCGACTGGTCCCAGCTCTGGAACATCTTCGGCTTCACCCACCTGTTCACGGTGTTGGGACTGAAGCAAATCGTGATGATGTTAATCGGCCTGGGCCTGATCTATCTCGCCATCAAGAAACGGTACGAGCCGCTCCTGCTCCTGCCCATCGGCTTCGGAATCCTGATCGCAAACATACCCGCGGTAACCATCGGCGGAAAACCGGTTTTCTCCGCGGACGCCTATAACCCCGAGAGCCCGTTCTTTTATATCTACAAGGGCCTGGAATACAGCGTCTATCCGTCCCTCATCTTCTTCGGCATCGGCGCCATGACCGACTTCGGACCGCTCCTGGCCCGGCCCCGCCTGATCCTGATCGGGGCCGCGGCCCAGATCGGGATTTTCGCCACCGTGATCATCGCCATCCTGATCGGGTTCAACCCCGGGCAGGCCGGCTCGATCGGCATCATCGGCGCCGCGGACGGGCCCAGCGCCATTTTCCTGACCACCAAGGTGGCGCCCGAGCTGCTCGCGCCCATCATCATCGCGGCCTATTCCTATATCGCGCTGGTGCCGGTGATCCAGCCGCCGATCATGCGCTGGCTGACCACCAAAAAGGAGCGCCGCATCAAAATGAAAGCTCCCGCGGCCGAGCCTTCGCGGCTGATGCGGTTGTTGTTCCCCATCGCCTTCTTCCTGGTCGGCAGCCTGATTTCCCCCGGCGCCACCGTGCTCCTGGGCAGCCTGGCCGCGGGCAACCTGCTCCGCGAAAGCGGCGTCACCGACCGACTGGCCAAAACCGCGCGCACCTCCCTCACCGACATCACCACCCTGTTGATCGGAATCTGCGTGGGCGTGAGCGCGACCGCGGACAAATTCCTGAATTACCGCTCGCTCCTTATCTTCGCCCTGGGCGCCACGGCTTTTGCCGTTTCCACCGCCTGCGGTATCCTGTTCGCCAAGGGCCTTAACCTGGTCAGCAAGGAAAAAATCAATCCGCTGATCGGCGCCGCGGGGGTGAGCGCGCTGCCGGACGCGGCGCGGGTGGCGCAGATGGTGGCGACGGAGGACGACCCGCAGAATTTCATTTTGCTTCAGGCCATGGCGCCGAATGTGGCGGGCCAGATCGCGTCGGCCATTTGCGCCGGCATCCTGTTCGGAATGTTGGGAGGATGACCATTTTAAAAACCAGAATATGCGACATTTTCGGGATCGAATATCCGATCCTGCAAGGGGCCATGGCCTGGGTCAGCTTCGCGCCGCTGGTGGCCGCGGTCAGCAACGCGGGCGGCCTGGGCATCATCGGCGGGACCATTTTCATGCCCGAGCAGATGCGCGCGGAAATCCGCAAGGTCCGGGAGCTGACGGACAAGCCGTTCGGGGTGAACATCATCTCGCTGCATCCGATGATCAAGGAAATCCTGGCGGTGCTGATCGAGGAAAAAATTATGGTCTCGACCTATGGCACGGGCAATCCCAAAAAGATCATTGATGTGCTCAAGCCGGGCGGGGTGATGAGCTTCCCGGTGGTGCCCACGATTGCCGCGGCCGCGCGCGCGGAGTCGGACGGCGCGGACGGGGTGATTGTGTCGGGCATGGAGGGCGGCGGCCATGTGGGCTCGATGAGCACCATGGCCCTGCTCCCGCAGGCGCGGGACTCGGTCAAGCTGCCGCTCATCGCCGCGGGCGGCATCGCGGACGGAAGGGGCATGGCCGCGGCGTTCGCTTTGGGCGCGGAGGGCATCCAGATGGGCACGCGCTTCATCGTGGTGAAGGAATCGCCGGCCCATGCTCACATCAAGCGGAAAATTATCGAGAACCGGGCGGAGGACACCCTGGTCACCGGGAACATCACCGGGCTGCCGGTCCGCTGTCTGAAGAACTGCATGTCCGAGGAGTTCGCGCGGCTGGAAAGCACGGGCAAGTCCAAAATGGAAATGGCCCTGTTCGGCTCCGGCAAGATGCAACTCGCCTTTGTCCAGGGCGACGCCGAGAACGGCTCGATCATGGCCGGACAGATCTGCGGTCTGATCAAGGACGAGCCGAGTTGCGCCGAGTTGATCTCGCGGATGGCGCGCGAATTCGAGGCTGCGGCAAAGGAATTGAAAAGGATCGCCGAGGTTTGAAGGAGGCGCTTCGGATGAAATTGGTTAAACGCTTCGACCGCGTGATCGAGGTTCCGCTCCCGGGCGCCGCGGTTTCGGCCGCGGACCGCGAGCTCATCCGGCCGGAAATGAAGAACCGGATCGCGCGGGCCCTGATTACGCGGAGGCTGATCAAACGCCGGGTGCGGGAGCTGGCCCGGGAGCTCGCGGCTTTCTACCGGGACCAGCCGCATATCGAAATGCTGTTCATCCTCGAGGGCGCCAGCACCTTCGCCTACGACCTGGCCCGCGAGATCTACAACATGGGCGGCCCGGAAATCCGGAGCCACTCGATCAAGGCCCGCACCTACGGCGCGGACTTCAAAAAGGAAGGCGAAATTTCGAGGCCGGTCAAGATCGTTTTCGCTCCGAGCGGTCTGGAGGGCAAGAAGGTGCTGGTGGTGGAGGACATCATTGACCAGGGCTTCACCTTATATGCGATCAAGGACTGGCTGCTGCATGAGGCCCGGGCCGGGGATGTCAAGATGTGCGCGCTGCTGGACAAGCGGCTGGAACACCCGAGCCCCGCGGTGAAGCGGTTGAGGTCGCTCTTGAAAATGGACTATGTCGGGTTCACCATCCCGGACCGCTGGGTGGCCGGCTACGGCATAGACGCGGGCGATGACTTCCGGTTTTTGCCGTTCATCGTGATCGTAAAGGAGCAATATTACTTGAAGGGAGCAAACCCATGAACAGGCTGTTTCTTCGGAATGCCAAGGTGCTGGATGTGGAGCGGCTGGAAATCTATGAAGCCGATGTTCTGCTCGAGGGCGAGATCATCCGGCGCATGGCCCCCGAGGGCGAGCTCAAGGTTGAGGGACTTAAGAAAAACCAGGTGGTGGACCTGCAGGGGAAATTCCTCGCGCCCGGACTCATTGACGCGCATCTCCACATTGAAAGCTCCATGCTCACCCCCGTCGAATTCGCTTATGCCGCCATCGTCCACGGCACCACCGCCATCTTCGTGGACCCGCATGAAATCGCCAATGTTCGAAAAGAGGGCATTCAACTGTTCATTGACCTGGCGGAAAAGGTCCCGCTCGACCTGTATGTGGGCATCCCGAGCTGCGTGCCTGCGACTTCGCTGGAGGACGCCGGGGACACGGTCACGCTCGCGGACATCAAACGCTTGCTCGAGAATCCGCGCGCCTACGGCCTGGCCGAGATGATGAACTTCCCGGGCATCATCCACGGCTTCGGAGACGCGCGCGACCGGGTCAACCTGGCCTTTGACCGGGGCAAGCTGGTGGACGGCCATGCCCCGATGATCTCCGGCCAGGACCTTGTAACCTATATTACAAACGGCAAGAACGACGGGGTCATCCGGATCATGTCCGACCACGAGTCCACCTCCTATGAGGAGGCGCTCGAGAAGAGCAAGGCCGGCGTGTATGTGGCGCTACGCTACGGGAGCGCCAGCAAGGATCTGGAAAAGATTTTGCCCGGCCTGATCCGGAACCGCGACTCGCTCGAGCGGGTCATGCTCTGCTCGGACGACCTCGAGGCCCGCGAGCTGGTGACCGACGGCCACCTGGACCGCACGGTGAAAAGGGCGCGCGAGCTGATCCTGGCCAATTCCCGGCTCAACCTCGAACAGGCCACCCTCGCTTCCCTCCGGCTCGCAACCTATAACCCCGGCAAATACTTCAGCCGCTTCTTCAAACTCCTCCATGCCACCCCCATCGGCGCCATCCGCCCCGGCTACCGCGCCAACCTGGTTGTGTTCAAGGACTTGAAAGACCTGCAAGTCGAGTTGGTCCTGGTGCGCGGCAGGATCGCGGCCAAGGCCGGCAAAGTCCTGGCCAAAGGCAAAAAGCTGGCCTTGAAAACTTGGCTCCATACCGTTAACATCGGCAAGGTTTTTCAGCCCGAGGACTTCGCGATCAAAGCCGAAGGCGAAGGTCTTCGAAAGGTGAATGTAATCGAGGTCATCCCCAACAGCGTGCTCACCAAAAAGCTGGCGCTGGAAGTCCCCGTGACCGGCGGCGAGCTCAAGGCCGATCCCAAGAACGACCTGGCCAAGATCGCGGTGATCGAGCGGCACCATGCCACCGGCAAATTCTCCGTGGGTTTGGTCAAGGGTCTCGGGATCAGGAAGGGCGCCGTGGCCTGCACCGTGGGACATGACTCGCACAACCTGATGGTGGCCGGGGTGGACGATCAAGCCCTGGCGGATTGCGTGAACAAGCTGGCCAAAACCGGCGGCGGCATGATCGCGGTTCACAAGGGCAAGGCGGTCTTTCACTCGCTCGAGGTCGCGGGCCTGATGAGCCTCAAGTCCGCGAAACAAGTCGCCAACAGCTACCAGAAGGTCAAACTCGCGGCCAAAAAACTCGGCACTCCGCTCGACAACATCTTCATGACCCTGTCCTTCCTCGCCCTCCCCGTCATTCCCGAACTCAAAATCACCGACCGGGGACTGGTGGATGTGAACCAGTTTAAGTTCATCGAGCTGATAGAGGGATGAGGGTATAGCAGGGTGTTGAAAAATGGCTCCCTTTCTGTCATTCCCGGCTTGACCGGGAATCCAGTATAATCAATAAGCTGGATTCCCGCTTTCGCGGGAATGACTCTGTACATCCGAGATTTTCAACACCCTGAGGGAATCGCGAAGCGGCCCCCTTCGCGGCTATTCAATAACCTCATACATCTCAACCCCAAGCCCGCCGTCGAGGATGCCGGCGAATTTTTTGGCCGCGGCCTGGAAATGGGGGGAGGCCATATGGGCTTTCATGGCTTCGGGGCTGCGGTATTTTTCGTAAACCAGGAAGAGCAAAGGGTCTTTTTTGGAGCGGTGCAGGGTATAATCTAAAGTGTCTTTTTCATTGGCCTTTACCGCGGCCGTGAGTTCCTTCATCACCGACACCAGTTCATTTTCCTTGCCCGGCTTGGCCTTTAACGCGGCGGTAATTACGATCATATCAAACCTCCTCCATATTTCATTTTAATCGAACTTTATGAATCCCTTTGCGCCTTGCGGTGAAAAACGATTTCGGATGATTATCCGTATTGCGGATAATGGCAATGCTTGTATTTCTTGCCCGAGCCGCAGGGGCAGGGGGAATTGCGGCCGACCTTGGGTTGGGCGCGATGCATGGGCGCGACCTTTTCTTCCGGGGGCTGGGCCGGGCCCTCGCCGCCCATGGCGGCCTGCGCCGACATTTCCCCGCCGTCTCCGCCTCTGCCGGCGCCCGCGGCCACGGCGGCGGCCACGGCGCTGGCCTCATCATGGCGCATGGCCAGCGGCCTGATCATGGGCCTTCTGCGCACCGCCCTCTTCTCGGGCGCGGCCACCTGGACCGAGCAGAGCTTCGAGATCACCTCGGTCGCGATCTTGAATTGGAGTTCCTCGAACAGGCCGAAGGCCTCGCGCTTGTATTCGATCAGGGGGTCGCGCTGTCCGTAACCGCGCAGGCCGATGCCCTCTTTGAGGTGGTCCATGTCGAGCAGGTGGTCCTGCCAGAGCATGTCAATGGTATAGAGGAACACATCTTTTTCGAAATTGCGGAAGGGCTCGGCGCCCACGGTGTCAACCTTGCGCTGGTAGGTTTCCTTCGCCCGCTGCGAGATTTTTTCGGTCAGGACTGCGGGGGTGATGGTTTCCATTTGCTCGGCCTCGAAGTCAATCAGGACCCCGAACTGTTTGAGCGCCGCGGCGCTCAGGGCCTTGAATTCCCACTGGTCGGCGCCGGTTTTTTCGTCGCCGAACTCATAGACCACGGTCTCGGCCAGGTAGTCAATGTATTCGAACACGCGCTCGAAGATATTGCCGGACTTGAGCGCCTCGCGACGGAGTTTGTAGATGATCTCGCGCTGCTTGTTCATGACATCGTCATATTCGAGCAGGTGCTTTCGAATCTCGAAGTTCTGCGCCTCGACCTTGCCCTGGGCGCTCGCGATGGCGCGCGAGACCAGGCCCGACTCGATCGGCTCGTTGTCGGGCAGGTTGATCCGGTTCATGATCCGGGCCAGGGAGTCCGAGCCGAAGATGCGCATGAGGTCGTCTTCGAGGCTGAGGAAAAAGCGGCTCTGCCCGGGGTCGCCCTGGCGGCCGGACCGGCCGCGCAACTGATTGTCAATGCGGCGCGACTCGTGCCGTTCGGTCCCGACCACATACAGGCCGCCCGCGGCCACCACCTCGTTATGCTCGGTTTCCCAGGTGGTCTGATGATGTTCAAGCAGTTGTGTATATTTTTCCTCGTCGCCGCGCGAGAGGGTCTTGGCGATCATCTCGGGGTTGCCGCCCAGGATGATGTCGGTGCCGCGGCCGGCCATGTTGGTGCTGATGGTGACCGCGCCCTTCCTGCCGGCCTGCGCCACGATCTCGGCTTCGCGCTCATGGTGCTTGGCGTTCAGGATCTGGTGCGGGACCTTGTGGTTGCGGAGCAGGCGGTGCAAGAATTCCGACTTCTCGACCGAGGTGGTCCCGACCAGGACCGGCTGTCCCCGTTTATAGGCGTCCTCAATCTCGCGGACCGCGGCCGTGAACTTCTGTTTCTCGGTCTTGTAGATCACATCCGAATTATCCTTGCGGATCATCCTCATATGGGTCGGGATCACCACCACTTCGAGTTTGTAAATCTTGGCGAACTCGTCGGCCTCGGTGTCCGCGGTCCCGGTCATGCCCGCGAGCTTTTTGTACATGCGGAAGTAGTTCTGGATGGTGATGGTGGCGATGGTCTGGGAGGCCTTCTGCACCGCCAGCTTTTCCTTCGCCTCGATCGCCTGGTGCAGCCCGTCCGAGTATCTCCGGCCCTCCATCTTGCGGCCGGTGAACTCGTCCACAATCACCACCTTGCCCTCTTCCACGATATATTCGTCGTCCTTCTCGAACATGGTGTAGGCTTTCAAAAGCTGGTTGATCCCGTGCAGCTTTTCCGACTTGCTCTGATACTCCTGGTTGAGCGCGTCCTTGCCCGCGGCCTTCTGCGCCGCGGTCAGTTCCGCATCGGTCTCAATCGCATGCTCGGACTCCGAAAGCTCCGGCAAAACAAAGATGTCGCCGATATAGCTGACCATCTCCTTCTGGCCCTCGTCCGTAAGCTCGATCGCGTTGTCCCTTTCATTGAGCGCATAGAGCAGACCCGCCTTAAGTTTGTGCT
>CAIUDS010000262.1 GCA_903897985.1 uncultured delta proteobacterium | reverse complement strand
CCGCGCTCCGGCGGCTATCCGATGCCGAACGGCGCGAGATCGAGTATCAAGAGGCGGTCGCGGAGCTGGTCATCACCGAAGACCCGGAGACCCGGCTTGCGCTCTTGCAGCGGATTTTGAAAATGGTGAGGGACTATGACCAGGATTGACAGGAGATAAAAATGAGCGAACTTGAACCTTTGGGAAAATGCGAACGCTCGGAAGCCGGAGTTTGTCTGGTAGAGCTTGCGGCCCTGCCCGATGCGGCGGAATTGGACGCCCGCGCCCTGGCCCACGCCCTGGGAGTCCATGAAAAAACACTCCGGCGCATGGCGCAAAGAGGCGAACTCCCGCCCGGAATCAGGCAGGCCGGCCGGTCGGTATGGCTTGCCGGGCGGGTCCGGGCCTGGATTCAAGACCGGGCAGAGCAGGCCGAACGGGAAGCGAAAAGAGAAATCTTGCGCCTGGCAAAGTTTCCCTCTTGACAAACTGGACTACATGATGTATAATCGGGAGTGAAATGGAAAAAAGCAAAATGGGCCGTCCACCTATGGAGCCGTCCAAACGGCGGTCAAAGGTTATGAGGATCCGCCTTAATGAAGCGGAAAGGAAATGGCTGGAACGCGAAGCGCGGCGGTCGGGATTGACCTTGAGCGCGGTGATCCGGGAAAAACTGAAAAAGGGGGAGTGAAAATGGCGTATATTTTCCGAACCTATCAAATGAAAATTGACCCGTCCGATCCTGAAAAGAAACGGCGCGTCTATGTCCTGGACAGCAAGGGCCGGAAAATTCCCCATCCGCGCTGGCGATTCTCATACACCGATTTTGCGGGCCGCCGGAAGATCGGGACCGGCATGGCTTCAGAGGCGCGAACGGCAATTATGGCGGTCCAGCTTCAGTCCGTCCAAGATCAAATCAAGATGGGCATCCGGCCCGCTCCCCGATGCGCGGACCAACACGCTTCCCGCCCCTTTGCCGATGTATGCGCGGAATATCTTGCGGAAGGGAAAGCGCACGGCGGACGCGGGGGAAGGCCCTGGGGGGAAGGTCATGCCCGGATGCGCGAATGGCTTTTGAACTTTTGGGCAAAAAATCTGAATCTTCAAACTCTGGGCGATTTGAGCGCGGCGGGAATCCTGGTCCGGGCGGAGAAGGTTTTACAGGTCAAACAGCAAGAGGGATGCGCGCCTAAGACCCAGGGCAATTATCGGGAAGGGCTTTTCGCTTTTTGCATTTGGGCGGTGGAGCGCGGATACCTGGAAAAAAATCCGCTTGAGCACTTGAAGGGATATGACAGCACTCCCCGGACTATCCGGCGGGCCATGACCGGAGCAGAGGTCAAGGCCCTGCTGGAAACTTGCCGTCCTGAATGGCGGCTTTTGTATGAGACGGCGATTTTCACCGGCTTGCGGCGCAAGGAAATTGCCAGCCTGGAGGTTTCCCATTTGGACCTGGACGGCGGCGGGCTTCACCTTGACGCGGCCTGGACCAAGAATAGGCGGGCCGGCTTCCAACCGCTCCCGTCCGGCCTGCTCAAAAGGCTGGCAGATGCCGCCCAGGGCCGGGACCCGTCCGCTCCCCTGCTCCATGTCCCGAACTGGCCCGCCATTGTCTTGCGAGTGGATTTGAAGCGGGCTGGCATCCCGGAGAAGGGACCGGGCGGCAAGGTTGATTTTCATTCCTTGCGGACCACCTATGTCAACCTGGTCCTGGATTCCGGCGCGTCCGTGAAAGAGGCTATGGACTTGGCGCGGCATCTTTCCCCAAACATGACCATGAATGTCTATGGCCGGAGCAGGTGGGACCGGAAGGCCGGGATCGTGGAGCAGATTGGGAACTCCATAAATTTTGAGCCTGAAAGCATAACCCAAGCACAACCGAAAATGGCCGTCCTGGGAATGGCAATGGAATCAAGCGGTTTAAGAGTGTCCCCAGCGGGATTTGAACCCGCGTTACCGGATTGAAAGCCCGATGTCCTAGACCAGGCTAGACGATGGGGACCCTCGGGATTGCCTAGAGTATAAAAAATAATCGCGGATTGTCAACCGGCCGGGAAAATGTCAGCCGGTTCCGATCAACGGCTAAAAATTGAAAATTGCCCCGGCCCGGTCTATAATGATGAATTATGAGGAAAAATCGAATAATATCTGGAGGGCTGGGGTTAATCCTGGCCGCAGGGGTTTTGCTATCCGGCTGCGAGCCGAAACCCACGGTGGTCCCGGCGCAGGTTGACACGGAAATCGCCCGGGCCAAAAGCGTCAACGACGAGTTGGTCAGTCTGAATCCGCCGGAAACCATGACCATTTATTACCGCAACCTGATGAGCCAGGCCGAAGCGGCCAAGGCCAAAGGCGATTTCCCCAAGGCCATTGACCTGGCCAAGCAGGCCGCGGACCAAGCCGCGTCGTCGCTGAAAACCTGGAAGGATCAGATCGCCCAGATCCGGCAGAAACTGGACCAGGCCAAGGACGCGCTGGAAACCCTTTACCCGGTCAATTACCCCATGATCAAACATTACTGGGCGGACGCGGCGCTCTTTCAGAAAGGGGCTTATCAGGCCCTGATCCCGGAAGCGGACCAGTTGCTCAAGGAGATCGAGCAGGCGCGCAATATGAGCATCTTGACCGACCGCACCATCGAGGTCCGGGCGCCCCCGGAATATGTCAGCCAGTGGGGGGATGTCCGGGTCTATTCGGAAATTACCCCGGAGGGCAAGTTTAAAAACCCCATTGACACGGTCCCCAACGGCGCCCGGGTAAAATTTATCCGGTGCCGGCTATTTTCGCCCGAGCAGGTTATCTATTTTGTGGAAATTCCGGGTTCAGGCAAACAGGGCTGGATCTCGGATAAATACTTGAATGTGGGAGAGGTAAAGTATTGAGCGAGCCCGGCAAAGAAAAGCAAACCTCCCGGGAGGACTTAAGCGACCAGGAACTGGTTGAGCTTTACCGGCAAGGCGACAAGAGCATAATTGACCAGTTGCTGGTAAGGTATCACTCGCGGGTCTTCCGGCTGGCCTTGAGCATCCTGCACAATTCGCAGGACGCCGAAGAGGTGATTCAGGAAGTATTTCTCAAAGTGTTCCAGAAATTGGATTCCTTCAAGGGCGAGTCCAGCTTTTCCAGCTGGCTTTACCGGGTGGCCATCAATACCACTTTCATGAAGCTGCGCGAGAAGCGCGGGGCCGAGACCTTGCCGCTCGAGGAAATGGAGCGGAAGATTGACGAGGAAACCGGCAAGGGCGGCGTGTCGGACTGGGCGCGCCGGCCGGATGATGAGTTGTTGAGCGAGGAAGCCACCCAAATTATAACCGAGGCCATGGAAAAATTGCCGGATGAATTCAAAATGGTGGTGATCCTCCGCGACCTCGACGGCTTGAGCACGGAGGAGGTCGGCAAACTCCTGGGCTTGAGCCCGGCCGCGGTCAAAAGCCGGCTGCATCGCGCAAGGCTGTTCCTGCGCCGGCGGCTGGAGGACTTTTACAAACAACTTTTTGAAGGGGAATAAGGATGGCGGAAATTTGTTGTCAGGAGTTGGACCGGCATCTGGCGGATTTTGTGGACGGCGAACTGTCGCCGGAGTTGACCGCGGCCATGAAGAGTCACCTTAAGAACTGCAACTTCTGCTCGGAGCTGGTGTCCAGTTATGTCAAGACCATTTTCATTTTGAAAAAAGTGAATGAGGTGGAGCCGCCCCCGGATGTGGTGGTCCGGCTCCGGCATTACCTCAACTCCAAGCTGAACATGTGAAAAATGAACCAGTCCAAAATAATCGAGCTGCGCGGCCTGATCGAGGCCAAGCTCAGCCGGGACCGGATGGGACCGGAGGAACTGGCCGCTCAGCCCTTTGAGCAAGTCCCGTTCTGGGTGGTGGATGTGGAAACCACCGGGTCCTTCGGAGGCTCGCACCGCGTGATCGAGGTCGCCGCGATCAAGGTTCATCAGGGCGAAATGCAAAGGGTCATTCACACCCTGGTCAACCCCGGCCTGGCGGTTCCCATCTGGATCCAGCAACTCACCGGCATCACCAACCAGATGATCTCCGCGGCCCCCGGGTCCGAGGAAGTTTTTCCCTGGCTCCGCTCCCATTTGAAAAGCGGCGTGTTCGTCGCCCACAGCGTCAACTTCGACCGCAACTTCATTGACCAAGAGGTCAGCCTTCTCGGCCTTAAGCCCCTCGAGACCGACTCCCTCTGCACCGTCCGGCTCAGTCGACGGCTGATCTTCGACTGCCGCGGGCATTCCCTCGACAGCATCGCCGATTATTTCGGCCTCGAATTCGGCCGCGCCACCGGGCCCTCCAGCCGCCACCGCGCCCTCGGAGACGCCTGGGTTTGCGCCCGCGCGTTCCTCTCCCTGCTGGAGCTGTCCCAGAAAATCGGGATCCGGACTTTTGCCGAGCTCCAACAGCTCGAGTCCATGCCCATCAAGAAAGCCAAAGCCTTATGGAAAGTATAGCCCGTTCCGGCATCATCACCCTGACCTCCGACTTCGGACTCCATGACGCCTATGTCGGAATCATCAAAGGAGTCATGCTCGCCATTTTCCCCGACGCGGTCATCGTTGACATCTCCCATAACATCCAGCCCCAGAACATCACCGAAGCCGGATATCTGCTCCTGACCTCGGTCCCTTATTTCCCAAAAGAAACCGTCCACCTCGCCGTGGTGGACCCGGGCGTGGGAACTTCCCGCCGGGCCATCCTCGTTCAGACGCCGGAGCAATTCCTGGTCGGTCCCGATAACGGCATCTTCACCGATTTCCTCGCCCCATCTGCAAAAGTCTTCCATCTCGACCGGCCCGAATTCTTCCTCAATAATGTCAGCCAGACCTTTCACGCCCGCGATGTCTTCGCCCCGGTTTCCGCCCACCTGGCCAAGGGCGTCGCGCCGAGCAGCCTCGGCAAAACGATTTACGACGCCGTGCAGTTGCCCCGGCCCAAGCCCGAAATAAAATCCGACCGGGTGCTCGGACAAGTCATCCATATTGACCGTTTCGGAAACCTGATCACCAACATCACCCGCGAACTGGTCCCGGCTCAAGCCCTGATTCGGATCATG
>CAIUDS010000261.1 GCA_903897985.1 uncultured delta proteobacterium | reverse complement strand
GCATCGACGGCGAGAAGATGTCGAAAGGCTACAACAACACGATCGAGATCTTTGAGGAACCGCCGTCGGTGCGCAAGAAAGTGATGCGCATCGTCACCGATTCGCGGCCAATGGATCTGCCCAAGGATCCGGACACGGACCCCCTGTATCAGCTCTATTCGCTGTTTGTCGGCGACGCCCAGCGCGACGTGATGGCGGCCAAGTATCGGGCCGGTGGTTTCGGGTACGGCGAAGTGAAGAAGGCCCTGGCGGAAGTGGCGGTGGGGTACTTTGACGAGGCGCGCGCCAAACGCCAGGACCTGGCCGCCCATCCGAACCTGGTCCGCGAGATCAGTCCCAGGCATGATTTGGGGGCCTTGCTGAAACTCCGGCGCATGCTAAAGGCCGAGAAAGAGCAGTTCCCAACGCCTGTGATCGTCCACACCCACAGCAGCAAAGCCGGAATCCTGGGCCGCGTCGCCTCCCGGCTCGCGGGCATCCCCATCGTGGTCCACACTTTCCACGGGTTCGGCTTTAACGATTTCCAGACTCCGCTCGTCCGGCGCGCCTACATTTTGGCCGAGAAGATCACCGGCTGGCTCACGGATGGCTTCATTTTTGTAAGCCGCGCCAACATGGCCAAGGCCGAACAACTCGGGATCGGAAAAAAATCTCAATACCATTTGATCCGGAGCGGGATCGCCCTGGATGAATTTAAACCCCGGCCCCTCGACCTCGCGGCCAAGAAAAAAGAATTGGGGGTCGGTCCGGGCAAACTGGTAACCATGGTTTCCAACCTCAAGCCCCAGAAGAATCCCCTGGATTTCGCCCGCGTCGCCGACCTGGTGTTGAAAGAGGTTCCAGACGCATGGTTTGTTTTATGCGGGGACGGCGAGCTTCGGCCGGAACTGGAACAGTTGGTCAAGGAATTGGGCATGAGCGAGCGATTCAAACTCGCGGGCTGGCGCCGAGACATCCCGGAGATCTTGTGGGCGAGCGACCTTCTGATCCTGACTTCCCTATGGGAGGGCCTGCCCCGGGTGTATCCGCAGGCCATGGCCGCAGGGCTGGCCATTGTGGGCACCCGGGTGGACGGCGGGCCGGAGGCGGTGATTGACGGCGAAAACGGGTACCTGCTCGAGCCGCGCGATTTTAAGGGCATCGCCCGCCGGGTGGTGGAATTGCTCAAGGATGACGAGCAGCGGAAAAAAATGGGCCTCCGCGGCTTGGAGTTGGCGCGGGAGTTTGACATAGTAAAAATGGTACGGGACCAGGAGCGGCTCTATGAGCGGCTCTTGCGGGAAAGGGGCCTGGAGAATTGATGCCGGCCGTCCCCATATTTTTCTACGCCGCGGCCTTTGCTTTCGGGCTGGCGATCGGCAGTTTTTTGAATGTGGTGATCTGGCGCTGGCCGCGCAAGGAATCCATCATCACTCCGGGATCGCATTGCCCCAAATGCGGCCGGCCGATCTCCTGGTATGACAATCTCCCGATCCTGAGCTACATCATCCTGGGCGGGAAGTGCCGGCATTGTCGGGAAAGAATCTCGCTGCGCTACCCGCTGATCGAACTCTTAAGCGGGATCATCAGCGTGATCGCCTTTTGGTGTTTTGGAATGAGCCAATGGTATTTCATTTATTACGCGTTCCTGGCCGCGCTCCTGGCCGCGAGCATCATTGACCTCGAACACCGCCTGATCCCGGATGAAATCAGCCTGGCCGGCGCCGTGTTCGGACTGGGCCTGAGCTTTCTGCCCGGGCGCAAGATCGCGCTGCTCGACAGCCTGATCGGCGCGCTCGCGGGTTTCCTGATCCTGTTCGCGGTCTCCGAAATCTATTATCTGGGCACCCGGCGCGAAGGCATGGGTTTGGGGGACGCCAAGCTGCTCGCCATGATCGGCGCCTTCCTCGGACTCAAGTCCCTCCCGGTCGTGATCTTCATCGGGTCCTTCCTGGGCGTCCTGATCGGAATCTTCTTCATCATCCTGAGCCGGCAGGGCCGCTTTTACAAAATACCGTTCGGGCCGTTTCTGTCGCTGGCCGGCATGATCTACCTGATTCTCTGGAGCCGGCACTTGCATCTTCCAATCTTTATACTGGATCGGTTTTTGCGGATATGAAGAGCAAAAGAAAAATAAGCCTGATCAGCGAGATCGTCACCAACCTGGTGGTGATGACCCTCGCCAGCACCGCCCTGATCGCGCTCACCGTGCTCTGGACCCTCCGCCTGCCCGAGGCCGAGAAAAGTTTTACCCCCCTGATCCTGGTTCTTTACATCTTCCTGTTCGCGGTGGTGATCGCGGTGTTCGGGACCATTTTGCTCTCCCGCACCGTCATCAAGCCGCTCAAAAGCCTGGTCGAGGCCGCGGCAAAAATCGGCGAGGGCAATTTCAATGTCAAAGTCGAGGTGGAAACCCAGAACGAGATCGGGCAGTTGGCGCGCGCATTCAACGACATGGCCGAGGAACTGGCCGAACGCCAGAGCCACCTCGAGCGGCAGCTCAGCGAGTTGGCCGAGATCAACCGCCAACTCCAGAAAACCCAGGACCAGTTGATCATCTCGGAAAAAATGGCCTCGGTTGGAAAGCTGGCCTCCGGGGTCGCGCACGAAATCGGAAATCCGCTCAGCATTGTCAGCGGTTATCTGGAAATAATTTCCAAATCCAAAAACCTGGATGAGCGGGAGCGGGATTCGCTCTCCCGGGTAGAGGGCGAATTGAAGCGAATCCATCAGATCATCCGCGAACTGCTGGACTATTCCAGGCCGCCGAGCGGGGAGCGGGAATTCGTGGACTTGAACCGGGCCGTCCTGGAAACCACCATGCTGATCGAGGTTCAGAAGGGCTTCCGCAAAATCAAGACCGACTTGTTTCTCCAGCAGGACCTGCCCTTGATCCCGGCCAGCCGCAACCAGCTCAAACAGGTTCTGATCAACCTGCTCTTCAACGCGCTCGACGCCATGCCCAACGGCGGAAACTTGAAAATAAAAACCTGCGCCGCCAACCCGGAGCCCGGGGAAGTGGTCATTGAAATTTGCGATTCCGGCGTCGGAATTCCGCCGGAAAATTTGACCAAAATCTTTGACCCGTTCTTCACCACCAAGGAGCCGGGCAAAGGCGTGGGCTTGGGCTTGAGTGTCTCGCTTCGGCTGATCGAGGCCATGAACGGCAAGCTCGAAGTGGAAAGCATCCCGGGACAGGGATCCACTTTTCGAATTAAATTGAAATCCGGAGGTTACGAGGGTGTCAAGCAAACTTAGAATCCTGGTTGTGGACGACGAAGAAAATCTTCGCCATTGGTTGAAGATCATCCTTACCGATGCCAATTACCTGGTTGAGGAGGCGGAAAACGGGGAAGCCGCGCTCAAGAAATTTGACGACAACCTGTATGACTTTGTCCTGTGCGACATCCGGATGCCCAAGATGGACGGACAGGACCTGCTCCGGGAAATGCGCCACCGGCAGATTCCGGCCACCGTGATCATGATGAGCGCCTATGGCTCGGAGGAAACCGCGCTCGAGGCCATGAAGATGGGCGCTTACGATTACATCTCCAAGCCTTTCCGGCAGGACGAGATTTTGCTGGCATTGCGCAAGGCCGAGGAACGGGAGCGACTGGTGCGGGAAAACCGCATCCTGCGCCGGCAGGCGATCAAGGATTATGGGTTCCAAAACATACTCACCCGTAATCCCCGGGTTCAGGAAATCCTCCAAACCATCCTCAAAATCGCCGAATATAAAACCACGGTCCTGATCAGCGGCGAAAGCGGCACCGGCAAGGAACTGGTGGCAAAGGCCCTTCACTTCGCAAGTTCCCGCAAGGACAATCCCTTTGTCGCGGTTAATTGCGGGGCGATCCCGGAAAACTTGCTGGAAAGCGAACTGTTCGGTCATATCCGGGGAGCCTTCACTGACGCTTCCTTCACCAAAAAGGGACTGTTCGAGGAATCCGATGGCGGGACTATTCTGTTGGATGAAATCGGAGAACTCCCCCAACTGTTGCAGGTCAAGCTGCTGCGCGTTCTGCAGGAAGAGGAAATCCGCCGGGTGGGGGACACCAAACCGATCCCGATCAATATCCGGGTGATCGCGGCGACCGTACGCGATCTTTCCAACGATGTCAAGGTGGGGCGGTTCCGCGCCGACCTCTTTTACCGGCTCAATGTCCTATCCCTGCATTTGCCGCCCTTGCGGGAACGGCGGGAAGATATTCCGCTTTTGATCAATCACTTCGTGGAGATCTTTTCGCCCCGGTTCAACAAGCAGATCAAGGGCGTGGCCAAGGACGCCATGGAGGTGCTGCTCAACAGCGAATGGAGCGGAAATGTCCGCGAGCTGGAAAACTCCCTGGAGCGGGCCATTGCCCTGGCCGAGGGCGACACCGTCCAGCTCAATGATCTTCCGCCTTACCTGTTTGAGAAGGCCGACACCCACCCCGGCATTTTCATTCCCCAGCAGGAACTCAGCATCAAGCAGGTGTCGGAACAGGTGGAAATTGAATTAATCCGGCGGGCGCTCGAGCGGACCGGCGGCAACCGCACCAAGGCCGCGCGGCTGCTCGAGATCAGCCACCGGGCGCTTATTTACAAGATCAAAGAATACGGCCTGGACAAACTGATGCCGAGCAAGCTAAAAGTAGAGAAGCGGGAGGAAGGGGAAAAGGCATTGAACAAAGGAGAGCTAAAATGAAAACCAATAAACAGCTTCACGGATTCACCATGATCGAGATGGTGGTGGTCATAGCCATTATTTCCATAATGATGGCCCTGGGCATCGCCACCATCATGCCGGCCCGGCCCCGGATGAAGGTCCGGGGAGACAGCGAGAATGTCAACCAGGTCCTGATCAAGGCCCGGATGGCCTCCATAACCTATAATGCCTCTTTTGGGGTGGCCTTCTATCGAACCGCCAGCGGTTCACCGGTATTCCCCTTTACCTACCATTATTTCATCTTCAAGGACTCCATGAACGGAACGGCTTGCAGCCCCGCCCCCTGCCCCGATGACCTGTTCACCGATCTGGATGGCAATCCGCTTCACCAGTGCGAAACCGACCATTCTGATCCTCCGGGCGATTGCAGCGGGTCCGGCAACGAGGACCCGATTTGGTGGACAGAGGATCCGAAAACTGGAACGATATACCCCCGAGTCATGACTCTGGAAAAAGAGGATTTCTTTGACACCATCCTGGGCACCACCTTGGGCAATAGCCCGCTCTTCGTGATCTTCAAATCGCCCATGGGAGAGGCCACGGCCGGCGGCGATATTGTCATTCAGAGCAATGTTCGTTATGACGCGAACAAAGGAACCTCTTACGCCGCAACCATCTCGATTATCCAAGTGACCGGGGTTACCAGACGCTCGGCGCCGGTCTTGACGACCCATCCCTGATAAATCCAGCCGCTTCCCGCCTAACCCGGGCCGGCGCAGGCTTGAACTATATGGCGCCAGATCCGGTCGCGGCCCAAGCCGGTGAGCGCGGAAAATTCTTCAAACTCGATCCCAAATGCCCGCGCCCGCTCCTTTAACTCCCCTGCCGCCCGGATCTGATCGCTCCGGCTCAATTTGTCCGACTTGGTCGCCACCAGTAGCGACTTGATGCCCCGCTCTTTCAGCCACCGCATAAAGCCCGCCTCATCCTCTTCCAAGCCCCGGCGCAGGTCAATAATTATTATCACCAGCTTTAGTTGCCCGCGGCGCTCAAGGTATTCCTCCACCATCCCCTTCCAACTCTGCCGCATTTGCGCGGATACCCGGGCATAACCGTATCCCGGAAGATCGGCAAAAGAATAACTCTTGTTCACCCGGTAGAAATTTATCAGCCGCGTCCGGCCGGGAGTCGAACTGGTCCGGGCCAAACTCTTCCTTTCCACCAGCCGGTTGAGCATCGAGCTCTTGCCCACATTGCTCCGGCCGCTGAAAGCTATCTCCGGCAACGGCTCCCGCGGATATTGCCCCGGGCCCGAAGCGCTTTTGACAAAGACGGCCTCGCTGATCTTCATGGCCGGCCCGGCGGCTCGCTTTTCAAGAGCCTGGTCAGAAAAGAAATCGCCAGCATGAAAACTCCGCTCAAGCTGAGCCAGAGTCCGATCCGAAACGACCATGGTTGGTAAAGAAACTTGACCCGGTGTTCACCCACCGTGATGGGCACGGCCCGGAGCGCAAGATCCGCCCGATAAATCCTTTCCTCCCGCCCGTCCACCACCGCCCGCCAGCCCGGAAAATATTGATCCGAAGCCACCAGAATGCAATCCTGCGGCGCTCGCAATTCGATCTCGGAACGCTCCGGTTTGTTTCCAACCGCCTTGACCCAGCTC
>CAIUDS010000260.1 GCA_903897985.1 uncultured delta proteobacterium | reverse complement strand
AGACTCAGTATCCGCGGCCTCCGTGTCCTCGCCCTCTGTTGCCACCGCTTGGTGGTATAAAGCGCCCAAAATCTATTCATGGTATCCCGACCCGGTCTGCAACACCACCGGCGCAAATATGGATCTTTATGGAGATGATTTCGACGGCTTCGGCAGCCAGCTCTTTTTCGATGGCACCGAGCAGACCTTGCTCTATGGCAGCACCACCTGGCTTGAGTTCCAGAGCCCGGCAGGGTCGAAAGGCCAACATACCCTCAAGGTGACCAATCCCCGGCAAAACTCAAAACTTCCTGATTTTAAAGGATGGTCCGATTCGATCCAAATTGATTACTCCAACAGCGCCTGCGGCGGAGGATGGTGAGCGTTGATTGCGAAAAGCCGGGGCTTAAAAAGGCCCCGGCTTTTTGCTGACGAAACCCCCGACGACCTCCTCCACGGCGAGCTCAAGCTGATCCAGCGGAGAAAAGGATACCGCTATTCGGTGGACGCGCTTCTGCTTGCGGACTTTGTCCTGCCCGGGATCAAGTCCGGCCACAAAATTATGGACTTGGGCGCCGGCTCGGGCGTGATCAGCCTGATCCTGGCTCAGCGCGCCAGGCCGGCGGAAGTGGTCGCGGTGGAAATCCAGAAATCGCTTGCGGTCATGGCTAGAAGAAATGTGGCGCTCAACCGGCTGGAAGGCCGGGTCAAGATTCTCAACCTCGACGCCCGCAAGCTCCGGCAAAAGTTTCCCGCGCAAAGCTTTGACCTGATCGTTTCCAATCCGCCCTTCCGCAAAGTCGGCACCGGGCTCCTCAGCCCAAACCGCGAGCGCGCCCTTGCTCGCTATGAGTTGAAGTTGACCATGCCCGAGCTGATCTCGATTTGCGACCACCGGCTCAAGCCCAAGGGAAGGCTGGCCCTGATCTATCCGTTCGAGCGGCTCCAGGAACTGGTGGCCGCGCTGGAGAAAACCTCGCTCCGGCCCGGCCGCCTCAAGTTCGCCTTCCACAAAAAAGGCGATCCGGTCCCCATCCTCTTCTGCCTGGAAGCCGTCAAAACCCGCCAGGCCCTCAAGCTCGAACCGCCCTGGTTCATTGAATCCCCCAAGGGCCGCTTCAGCATTGACCGCGACCGCTGACCGCGAAACCCCGTCCGTCGCCGAAGACCCGCCCGCGCGATTTTTTGGCCCGGGCCAATTTGGCTCTTGACAACCCCGCTTTTTCGTGCTACCTTTATCATAATGATAGCACGATTTGCGGCGGCCCCGGATGGGGGCGGCGACCATCGAAAAGGGGGAAGCGATGGAAAAGGCGGAACGGAGGAAACGGATTTGGAATTGCGGCCGGAGGCGCGGGACCGCGCTGGTGCTGGCCCTTGCGCTCGCCGGGGGCGGGATGGCGGCGGGCCGAACCGCCTGGGCCTGCTACAGCGGTTTGCTGAACATTCCGACTGCGGACATGGTCCCGGCGGAGAATGTCAGCGCCGAACTGCAAATTGACGGCGTTATCCGCGGGCTGGCCGATGATACGCGCCTGCTCAACACCGAACTGGGCATTACCGACCGGCTGGAACTGGGTTTGGATTTGCAAAATGATGGAGACGACAGTCCGGAGCGGGTTTATCCGGTTCTCAATGGCAAATTGCTCATCCTCAAGGGCGGCGAAAAGAGCCCGGCCCTGGCCGCGGGCATCTACGCGATTGACGCCTCGGACCCGGTCGCCAATGTGCCGTATCTGGCGCTAACGCAGGATTTCAAATTCTTCCGCGCCCATTTCGGCGTGGAAAAGATCGAGGATCATTACCGCCCGTTTATCGGACTGGACCGCGACCTGACGGAAAAAATTACCTTCATGGCCGACTACACCTACGGCCCGGAAAATTTTGCCTCCCTCGGAGGCAACTATCAGTTGAATGATCACTTCGGAGTGATGGCGGGTTTGATGTTCCCCAACTCGGGCGACGACCTGCGCTTCACCGTGCATTTGGTTCTGTGCGGGTCGCTGGAAGACCTGGACCGTAAAGCAGACGGCTCGGGAGCGAAATCTGAGCCGGGAAAGGAGAAATAAAATGCATATACCTGACGGATACCTCGGTCCTCAAACCTATATCGCCACTTATGCGGCGGCGGCTCCTTTCTGGATCGCCGCTTCCCGCAAGCTGAACAAAACCCTGCGCAGCCGCCAGGTTCCGATCCTGGCTTTGGGCGCGGCCTTCAGTTTTTTGATCATGATGTTCAATGTCCCGATCCCGGGCGGAACCACCGGCCACGCGGTGGGCGCGGTGCTGGTGGCGGTGTTGCTGGGACCGTGGGCGGCGTGTATGGCGGTTTCCGTGGCGCTGCTGGTTCAGGCTTTGCTCTTCGGCGACGGCGGCATCACCTGTTACGGCGCCAACTGTCTCAATATGGCGGTGATCATGCCTTTTGTCGGCTACGGAGTCTATCGCCTGATCGCGGGAAATTCCGGAGCGAAATCCACCCGGCGATGGCTGGCCGCGGCCATCGGAGGCTATGTTGGAATCAATATCGCGGCCCTGGCGGCCGGTTTTATGTTCGGCATCCAGCCCCTGATTGCGCAGGATAGCGCGGGACACGCGCTTTACGCCCCCTATCCGCTGAAAGTCGCCCTCCCGGCAATGGCTTCGGAGCACCTGCTGGTGTTCGGAGT
>CAIUDS010000259.1 GCA_903897985.1 uncultured delta proteobacterium | reverse complement strand
TCCGGCAAGTGGTGATGAACCTGATCAGCAACGCCTCCGAGGCCATCGGCGAAGCCGACGGCTCGATTACGGTGGCCACCGGGGTGATGCAGGCGGATTGTGCTTACCTGTCCGAGACTTACCTGAATGAAGAGCTGGCCGAAGGCCGCTATGTTTATATCGAGGTTTCAGATACCGGCTGCGGCCTGGACAAGGAGACCCAGGCCAAGATCTTCGATCCCTTTTTTACCACCAAGTTCCCCGGCCGGGGCCTGGGCTTGGCCTCGGTGCTCGGGATCGTGCGCGGGCACCGGGGAGCGATCAAGGTTTACAGCGAAGTCGGCCACGGCACCACCTTCAAGGTTCTCTTCCCCAGCTCGGCCGAGCCGGCAGCAGAGGAAACCGCCCCGGCCCAGCCCTCGCTCGAGGGCTGGCGCGGCCAGGGGACGATCCTGGTGGTGGACGACGAGGAAACCGTGCGCAACGCGACCCGGGCCATGCTGGAGGAATTCGGCTTCACGACTCTGCTCGCCTCGGATGGACGCGAAGGGATCGAGCTTCTCCGCCGGCACGCCGGGGAGATCGCGGCGGTGCTGCTCGATCTGACCATGGTCGGGCTGTCCGGGAAGGAAACCTTGGAGCAGATGCTGCAGATCCAGCCGGAGGTCCGCATTATTCTGACCAGCGGCTACAATGAACTGGAAGTGACCCGCCGTTTCGCCGGCCAAGGCCACGCCAGTTTTATCCAGAAGCCCTATCAACCCTCGGAACTGATCCGAAAGATGCGCGAAGCCCTGGAAGACAACCGAGGCAAACCTGATCGTTAGCGCTTCCGCTCAAGCCAGCCTTCACCCTTTGTGGGCTTGCCCGCCGAAGCCCTGCAAAGGAGGATTCATCCGCCTGACTTATTCTCATTCTTTCCGGGCGCCTCCCCGCTGCACGAATGACTATTCTGAAACTATCGCACCCCTGGGTTTATCAGCGTTCCGCCCTGCGGCATCAAAACTGCATTTAAGGCATTGAATTTTTTGCGAAGTTGGATGGAGAAAGCTCTTATTTTTTTCGCAACTTTGCTGAAGCAAGCGGGTCTTATCTTCAGGAGGACTATTTGATGGAATATAATTTTTTATTTAATAACAATAAGTTATAAAAACAAAAGCGGTTATCCGGGTCTTGGCAATGAGAGCAGGTTGGCAAAAGGCGCAAATTATGAATTTAGAGCTATGAATACATGTTCATTTTTTAAAACTTGGAGTTTTTTTCAATAGTTAGAGCTTAGAATCCAAGGCGGAACGCGACCAAGAATCAGGCACGAGCGGTGTTTTATTCAGTTCAGATTACAATTTTTTCCAGGTATTACAAGGAAGGGGAAGGAAGGCTCTGTCCCGGCCGATGGAGTAACTACTTGTAATCTAATAATATTTCTGGCGGTTGCCGAGCGGAGGCCGGGGTTGGCACCCTTGATGCATTAAAGAAAGGCGGAAAGGACCCAAAAATGTCTCAAGAAGGCGAAAATTCTCGGTCAATAGCTAAAACCAGCCCGGATGGATTTACGCTGATTGAGGTGATGATCGCCATGGTGGTTTTGGTGCTGGGGCTTCTGGGTCTGGCGCAGCTCCAGGTCGCCGCGATCAACGGCTTGGCCT